>CAISEG010000083.1 GCA_903884265.1 uncultured Anaerolineales bacterium
CCTGCCCGGTCCTCTCCACAGGCTTACTGGTGGCTGGATATTTCCTCTGCGGTTTGGATTGGTTCGCTGTGGCTCTGTTCGTTTTTGGAATTTTATGGATCGTTGGTCTGGCTCTACGCTGGGACTGGGTTACGCCCTTGGCCCTCTTCACAACCTTCGGGGTTGCCGCACTTGGTCTCCTTCAAGGTCTTTCAACTCTGTTTTTGATCGCGGGTAGCCTCTTTGCACTCCTGGCCTGGGACTTGGCTGATTTTCACCTTCGCCTGCAAAAATCCTCCCCGGAAGATGACCTCACCGTGCTGGAAAAACATCACCTGTTGCGGCTTGGGTTCCTGGGGTTTTCTGGAGCTGGCCTGAGTGCTTTTGCGCTGACTTTGCACCTCGATCCCTCTTTTGAGTGGACAGTGATTCTCATGTTGTTTGCGGTTTGGGGGCTTGGGCGGGTGGTGGAACGGCTGCTGAACATAGAGTCTTGATTACGCCTTTTTTTTCTAACTTCCTCATTCCCTTGGGAAGGGGGATTAAGGGTGATGGGGAAATAGACTATGACTTTGGAATATCCCAGGATCGCAGCCAGGCATCCGTCTCACGTTGGGATTTGAAGTGGTGCACATTTATATTGGCATATTCGGGGGAGGTAAGCAGGTCGGTATAAGTCTTCTTGCGCCGCCGATAGGTCTTGAGTGCCCACAGGAACAGCGAGTCCTTGCTGAAGAATTGCGGCCAGAGCCTTTCTGTATTCGTCCCCCACAAATTCTCTTTCGTCTTCACCCGTTTCCAGGTTCGCTTCCAGAGCCTCCAGAGGATGAGCAGCAGGGGGTAGTCCAGCCAGACGACCTCCTCAGTCCTCGGAAAGATTAGGTCGCGGATGCTGCTGTAATTACCATCCACCACCCAGGCATCCCCGCCCGTGGCCTTTTCTGCACGTTGTCGCAGTTCTTCGTCGGTGCAGCCTGTCCAGTTTGGCCCCCAATATAAGGCATCCAGTTCGACATACGGGAGCTCTAACCGCCGGGCCAGCTCGCTCGCAAGAGTGCTCTTGCCGGAACCGGTAGTGCCGACCACGCAGATTCGCCGGGCAGCAGGTTGCAGAGGATTGTCAGTTGAGTGTCTCACCCGTCTGCCTTGTTAACTTTGTTTATTGTTGTTGGAAACCCCATCTAGGAAAACAGTGAGAATTTGCTGGATGGTCTCGTCCGATAACCCGGTGTTTCCCGAGTGGGCTGGATAGAAATAAGGGTACATCATCCCCAGCAGGGTCCAGGTAGCCACCTCGGGTCGGATGGTTTTAAATTCGCCCCGTTCCATCCCTGATTTTAGGATTGCTTCGACTTTCCCGATGAATTTCTCCCGGTAGATCCGTTCGAATGCCTTGCGCACCGGGGCGCTCAATTGGCCCATTTCCTGGCTGGCAAGACGGATGATGGCACGCTGTTCCGGTGGCTGGACCAGCACATACTCCACAAAATCATGGATTTTTTCCCGACAGGTTGCTGATTCCGCCGTGATCCGGTCGAGTGCCGTTTCCATTTCATCAAGGTGGATTGTCAGGATTGCTAGGAATAATTCTTCTTTATCTTTGAAATGATAATAGATTGCCGCTTTGGTTACGCCCAGGGCGTCAGAGATCTGTCGCATAGCCAACCCGTGATAGCCATGTTGGATGAACAGGCTCTTGGCAGCGGTAAGGATTTGTTCGCGCAGACTTTTAGATTCGTTTTCGGCCATCTTGGGCACAATTATACCTTCCTGACCACTCTGTCTAAAGTGGCTGGGAAGAGAGATTGATTAGTCGGGGAGAGCTTCCGTTTGCTCAGGTTTCAGGGGGGCGGGTCCCATTTCTTCCTTGCGGTTTTTGAGCCAGAAGGTCAATATGATTAGCACCACAGCGATCCCGCCGATGACAAGGTAAGCGGAACCATATCCCTTCACTCCGCCGCCCTGCGAGGCAGCCACCGCACCCACTAGCGCGCTGCTTAACAATTGGCCGATACTGGTGAAGAGAGCGATGGCGCCCTGCGCGGCTGTCCGGTCTGATGCGGGCGCTTCGTTCAGCATGATGTAGCGCACCGGTGCGCCTAGGAGGGCTGAGAGTCCCAGTCCGATCACGATCCCGGCCACGATAAACAGCCAAAGCACAGAGGTGATGCTGGTGTTGCTTAACATGAGCATCCCGACCGCCACCAAGCTGGAGCCGATCAGCACGACCACTTTGGAGCCGAGTTTATCCAGGAACCGTCCAGCCAGTGGCGAACCGACCGCCATTGCCAACACCACCGGCATCAGCAGATAGCTTGCGGTGTGTTTATTGATGATGGTCGGCATGGCTGCCACAGCCAGGGATGGGATGAAGACCATTCCCACCTCGCCCAGGCCGGCGCCAGCCGCCAGGGCGCTCGCTAGGATTGCCTGGCGGCTGCCGAGGATTCGCAGGTGCAGGACCGGGTCTCCCGCTTTCCGTTCGACCATTGGGAAGATGATCAGCAGGACGAAGGTCGTCACCAGGAAGGGCCATACGTTCAGCGAGAGCAGGCTGGTGAAGAAGTTCTGGGTGTCGATCATGTTCAAACCGTACGCCAGGCTGGTCAGCAGGATACCGAGCACAAGCATCCCGGCCCAGTCGAATGGACGCCGGGTTTCCGGGTGGGTTGTGGGCAGCAGGCGCAGGCTCAGGACGATGACTACCATTGCAATCGGCAGGTTGATCACGAAAAGCCATTGCCAGGTGGTGAAGGTCATGATGATTCCACCCAGCATTGGACCAACCAGGAAAGCCAGGCCGAAAACCGCTCCGATTAGGCCCAGGGCACTGCCCCGCTTTTCAGGTGGGAAAGAGTCACCGATCACTGCACTCGCCACCGGGAACACGCCGCCTGCCCCAAAGCCCTGTAGGGCGCGTCCGACCAGCAGTACCGCGAACAGGTTGTGCGGGGAGACAGCAACGATGACTGATCCGATCGCGAAGATGGAAATGTCCAGGATGTAGATCAGGCGGCGCCCGAAGATATCGGACAACTTGGCCATCAGCGGCGTACCGATCAGGCTGAGCAGAACGTAGATCGTGAAGATCCACGATTTGGCGCGTTCGCCCACGCCGAAATAAGTCTGGATGGGGGTCAGGGCGGGTGATACGATGGCGATATCCAGCGCACCCATCAGCACACCCAGGAAGAGTACGAGTAATACACGATTGCGGGTCTTGTCGTTCATATGGGTTTGGAGATTCCTTCCGTAGTGAAATACCGACTTACTAACCGGTTAGTAAGTATCATATCAAAAAGGTCCTGGCATGTCAAGCCTCCCTGATATAATTGTCAGGACTTCCTCAAAGTTATTACGCGTCGCCCATCCCTGATGGAAGAAAATTAACGGATAAGGGATGCGGAGACGCTACACGCTTCTGCACCCTCTTACTGAACAGTTCAACCCTCCCCGATTCAGGGAGAGGACGGGGGTGGCGCTGTAAATTTGTGCTTGAGAAGTTCTACGGATATAAATAACGCCATAATCACATCTTGCAATTCAACGATCGCCAATCCAAAGAGGTCCCTATGTTCGATCTCCCCGATGAAGAAATTCTGTCCCTCTCCAAAGATCATGTCTTCTGGACTTGGTCTGCCCAGGCCAAAGTCACCCCCATTCCGCTTAAACGCGCCGAGGGTGTCTATTTTTGGGACACATCCGGTAAACGCTACCTCGACTTCAACTCGATGACTATGTGCGTCAATATCGGCCATGGCGATAAGCGCGTGATCGAAGCGATGGTGGACCAGGCCCGTGAATTGCCCTACGCTGCGCCGGGTATGGCCACCAAGGTCCGCGCCATTGCCAGCCGGATGGTCGCGGAAGTTACTCCCGGTGGTGCTCTCACGAAGGTTCTCTTCACCCTCGGCGGAGCGGACGCCAACGAGAATGCCGTCAAGCTGGCGCGTGGCTACACTGGGCGCTTTAAAGTTCTCACCCGCTACCGCTCCTATCACGGCGCCACCGCCGGAGCGATGGCCCTCACTGGCGACCCGCGCCGCGTGGCCTGGGAGCCGGGGTTGATGCCGGGAGTGGTCCACTTCCTCGACCCGTACCGGTACCGTTCCACTTTCCACCGCACCAACCCTGATATTTCTGAAGGGGAGTTTTGTCAGGATTATCTGAACCACCTCGAAGAGCTCATCCGCTACGAGGGTCCGGAGACGGTTGCCGCGGTGTTGATCGAGTCTGTTACCGGGACGAATGGCATCATTATTCCCCCGGATGGATACCTGCAGGGCGTCCGGGCTCTATGCGATAGGTACGGCATCCTCATGATCGCCGACGAAGTGATGAGCGGTTTTGGCCGTACCGGCAAATGGTTTGCAGTGGATAACTGGGGCGTCATCCCCGATATCATGACCATGGCAAAGGGGCTCACCTCAGCCTACGCCCCGCTTGGCGCGGTGGCGATGAAACCGCATATCGCTGCTGCTTTCGATCAGCGTCCCTTCGAGAGCGGCCTGACCTACACCTCCCACCCGGTCTCGCTGGCTGCCGCAGTCGCCAACATCCAGGTGATGAAGGATGATCGCATCGTGGAACATGCTGCACAGATGGGCCCGGTGCTCCATGAACTGTTGGCTGACCTGGGAGAGACGCATCCTTCTGTAGGGGACGTCCGTAACATTGGCCTCTTCGGTATCCTTGAATTGGTCAAGGACCGGCAGACGAAGGAACCATTGGCTCCCTGGAACAGCTCCAGCCCCGAGATGGTCGCCTTCCGCAAATATTGCACCGATCAAGGCCTGTACGTCTACACTCACTGGCACACCGCCCTTATCATCCCTCCACTGATCATTACCGAAGAACAGTTGAAGGATGGCTTTGCAGTCTTGGATAAGGCGTTGGAGATCACGGATCAAGCAGTCAAGCCAAAGAATTAACCGTGGCTTTAAGGAGGATGGTGTCATGTTTAAGAAACAATCGCTTTTTGTTCTCAGCGTTGTGCTCGTATTGGGTTTGATTCTTTCCGGTTGCAACCTTGAAAGGCCGGTTGTGACAACGCCTCTCCTCCCTGCTTCCTCCACTACAAACATGCCCGGCGCTTCAACCCCCTCAGCCAATGAGTCTCCCACTGGCGGCATGCAAATGGTCTTCGTCAATCTAATTGATGGCGGTTCAGTCGCTGCCACGGAAGGTGCTGACGGTCGTCCCTTGGTGATGGTCCAGGTGGAAGTGACCGGCGCGGTCCCGATGATCGTCGACCTGGCAGCCAATGGACTACCGGCTGTGGACGCCGGAGGTCATCCCCTCGAAGTTACCAATACCAGTGGTGCTTTGCCGTTCACAGCAGAAATTCCCTGGTCTCCAGCTAACGGTGGAGGGGAGTATACGCTGGTAGTCACAGGGACAAGTACCGTCAAGGATTTCGTTGAGGCGACAGTCCATATCACCGTAACTGGGCTCCCATCCTTTACTGCCACGCCGCCTCCGCTGGATTTAGCCGGGGCACAGCAGCGCATATCTGCATTGATCCAGCAGCAGTTTGGTGTCTCCATCCCGAAACCATCGGTCGAACGCTTTGACTTCACCCAGTTCCCTGGCTCTTCGCGCTGGATTGGTTCCGCCTACTATAGGGGGACGCGGTACTACATTGACCTTTATGATGATACTCATTACGCCTGGAGTAATGCTAATTACTCCGATCCGGCGCACCGAGCGAATGGAGATAACTTTGTCTTATGCCGTCCATCCGGGAATTTTCGCGTATTAACCATCTTTGTGGATTATGGTAACACCGGGGCGAACCGCGCCGTTGTCCTCGCGAAAGTACCGGTGGTGGTGAGCTGGCTGAACAGCCTTTATACGAAATTTGCCCTTAGCCAGGGATTTTCCGGAGCACTGATGCAGGTCGAGGCCGACGCGGTTTACGTGTCGCCGCCTCCTGTACCCGGTGAATTTATAACCGCTGACCAGATCCGTACTCTCACTGGCAATGATCCCTCCGCTTACGATTTCCTCATGCAGATCGACCTGGATGTAAATGGCACACTTGCGAAGCATTATTTTTCCAACCTCCTCGAGCCGGGTGGCGGGATAGCCTTGCAGGGCTGCGGGACAGGGGATATCAAATACGGGAGTATCATCAATATCTGGTCGAGTATTACCGATGCCACTAATGTGGAAGGTGGCCTAGTGATGGATTTCAACCATGAACTGAGCCATCTCTTCGGCATGCTTGATAACTGGCCTTATCAACCGGGAATTTCCGGCCCGGATGGGATCAGTTCCGACGATTGGATCCCCTACAAGATGTTTGGCTGGACGGATTCGGACGGCGACGGCATTCCTGAGATCATTGACCCCAATCCTTACGGTATTACGAATCCCTGATATTGTAAAAACTCCCAAAAAATAAAGGACGCTGCGTCGCACGAAGGAAAAGCCCTCCGCTTTTTCCCTTCCGACGCATGTGTCCTTTGTGTTTAATAAACCTCTATTTGGGAAAGATCATCTCTTCCGGGCGGACGAATATATCAAATTCCTCGGGGCTCACAAAACCGCTCGCGATGGCTTCTTCCCGCAGGGTGGTGCCATTCTTTAGCGCAAGTTTCGCAATGCTGGCGGCTTTGTCGTAACCGATGTGCGGGGTCAACGCGGTCACCAGCATCAACGATTTTTCCAACAACTCGGCGATTCGCTCGCGGTTCGGTTCGATCCCCACAATGCAATTGTCGGTCAGACTCATGACTGCATCTCCGAGCAGGCGGATGGATTGCAGCACGTTGTAAGCGATCACCGGTTTGAAAACGTTGAGTTCCAGGTGTCCTTGCGCCCCTGCAAACGTGACCGTGATGTGGTTACCGATCACCTGGGCGCAGACCATGCTCATTGCTTCGCATTGGGTCGGGTTGACTTTACCCGGCATGATCGTTGACCCGGGCTCATTTTCAGGCAGGGACAGCTCCCCGAACCCCGAGCGCGGACCGGAGGCCAGCAGGCGGATATCGTTGGCGATCTTGTTCAAGCTCACCGCCAGGGTATTGAGCACACCGGATATTTCCACCATGGCATCATGGGTCGCCAGCGCTTCGAACTTATTCGGGGCGGAAGTGAAAGGCAGCCGTGTGAAATTTGCCACTTCCTTGGCGAATTTCTCGCCAAAACCGGGTTTTGAGTTCAAGCCTGTGCCCACCGCCGTGCCGCCCTGGGCGAGCGGATACAATCGTTTGAGGCTGTCGTTGATCCGCTCGATCCCCAGCCTTACCTGGGCGGCATAACCGGAGAACTCCTGCCCCAGGGTCAGGGGGGTCGCATCTTGTAAATGCGTCCGACCGATCTTGATGATCTCCTTCCATGCCTGGGATTTCTTCGCCAGGGCTGCGTATAGATTTTCCAGTGCCGGGATGAGGGCGTGCTGCAATTGTTCGACCGTGGCAATGTGCATGGCTGTCGGGAAGGCATCGTTTGTCGACTGGCTCCGGTTGACGTGGTCATTCGGATGCACCGGTGTCTTGGATCCCATAACACCGCCCAGGCGCTCGATGGCTAGGTTGGAGATCACCTCGTTGATGTTCATGTTAGACTGCGTCCCCGAGCCGGTCTGCCAGATTACCAGCGGAAAGTTGTCGTCCAGGTTTCCGTCGATCACATCTTGCGCTGCCTCCACAATTGCATCCCCTGTCTTTTCATCCAGCGTTTTCTGAGCCATATTGGTCAGCGCCGCGCAGCGCTTGACGATCCC
>CAISEG010000084.1 GCA_903884265.1 uncultured Anaerolineales bacterium
AGTTGATATTCCTGCCGTCCCAACCCCAGGCAGCGGCCATCCGGAGAAAACAGCCCGGCCTTTACCGAGGTGGTACCTACATCGATCGCAAGAAGAATTTCCATCCTAATCCAGTTTGTACTTGGCAGCCACTTTATCGGGAGCCTGGAATTCCTTGACAACCTCTTTTAAAGCATCCAGCAGGCGGTTGGGATCCTTCGATTGGATCACATTTCGACCGTAAACAATGCCGCGCGCACCTGCCTCGACCGAAACAGCCGCCAGTTTGAGGGCATCGCTTTCCTTCGGTAGCTTCTTTGCGCCTAAAGCCAGGATCGGGACAGGCGTGGCAGCGGTAATCTCGTTGAAGCGCTTGCCAGTATAGAAGGTCTTGACCAGATCGGCGCCCAATTCAGCAATGATGCGGCAGCCAATGAAGATCTCGTCCTGCAAATCTTCGGGCTGGTAATCGTCACCACCCGTTGGGTAGACTTCGCCGATCAATGGGATTCCGAGGGCATGCGCCTGAGCCACACAAGTAGAAAAGACTTCCACATTATGGGCATCTTCGGCCTCATCGGGGTTCTTCAAGCTCAGACTGCCGATCACCAGATCGGCACCTTGAGCCACGGCTTCCGCGACCGAAAGCATGGGAACACTGTGGGAGTGCTTATAGTTCCACATGGCCGCGTAATTGGAGCCCCAGTTCAAGCGAATGATACAGGCCGGGGCGCCTCGCTTCGAGAAGACCGACTGGCAATGGGCCGGGGATCCGGGAGCCATTAAGATGGCATCCGCCCCGGCAACCTTGTCAATGACCGAAGGCAGGTCAATCATTCCAGGCAGCGGGCCAAAATAAAGGCCGTGATCCACCGCTACGATGACCGCATTTTTGCCTTCCGAAAACAATCTGGAAAACCGTATTGACTCACCTGTGACAGGCATGATGAACTCTCCTCGTTTGATTTGATATTACTCGTGTTAATAATAAGAACAAGAACAATCCGAACACACTACAGTGCAAAGGCAGACCGGGGACGGCCTTCGATTTTAGCTTCTACGAGTGAATATCGTAAACACATATCCCTTGCATATGAAAGAAAATTCAGATTGGATCGAAACCAACTCTTGCAGGTTGGGATGGAGCAGGCGGACCTGCCCCATCCCAAAGACAAACGATCTTAATGGTTATGGATGAATCACAGCCCAGCCGTCCGCGATGGCAGCGCTAGCAGCATCGAGGGCGCCATAATTGGTGGGGAAGTGAACCGAGCTGTAGGCCGAGGCTGGCGGAAACTTGGCCAGCAGATCGGCCGGCAGCACAACACTGGTGCGAATGGGATGTACAAAGCCCTGGGCATATTGCATTTGACCCTGGTCAGAGTACTCGAATTCCAGCATGAGCTTGGCTGCATTCGGGTGGGGTGCGCCTGCAGTAACGAACTGGATGTACATTCCAGCCACGGTACCATCGGAGGGGATGACTACCTGCAGGTTCATATCCGGGTTCTGGTACTTATTGCTGAGGGCATCAAAATCCCACTGAATGGAGATTGGGCATTCGCCCTTCTGGATATTGGCAACAGACGGAGAGACGCCATTGAGTACGCCACCTTGAATCAATTTCTGGAAGAAATCCAGGCCGGGCTGAACTTTGGTCTCGTCGCCACCGTGGGCAAAGGCCGCCGCCAGGACGATCATTTGGGCAGTTGCAGATGAACCCGGGTTTTTCATGCAAACCGTATTGGCATACTCGGGTTTGAGGAGATCTTCCCAGGTTTGCGGTACTGTGGTGACCTTGTCGGCATTGACCAGGAAGGCAATGACGCCATAATAGGCAGCCGACCAACGACCCTGCGGGTCCTTGGCGTAATCGGGAATCTCAGCCCAATTTGCATTCATATAGGGCTGGGACAGGCCGTTATCTTCGACGAGCTTGGCGAAGCCCAAGCCCAGGTCGGTGGTGTCTGCCACGGGAGCGGATTTCTCAGCTTCCAGGGTGGACATGATCGTGCCGCTGTCCATATCCGTATCCTGATGAGTGATGCCATAAAGGGCGGAATAAACTTTAAAGAGACCACCGTAGTTAACCCAGTCATCTGGCATACCGTATGTCACGATCGTGCCTTCGGACCTGGCCGCTGTGATCAGCGTAGTCATAGGATTCACCGTGGGAACTACGGCAGCAGGCGGGAGCGTGGCTGGAACTTCGGTGGCGGGAGCAGGTGTGGCAGTTGCCACAGGCGCGCAAGCCACCAAACCAAGCACCAGGGCCATCACCAGCCCGACGAACGAATACATCTTCTTAGACATTTCTTCTCTCCTAGTTTTGATTTTCCGGCCAAAAATTGACCGGTTGATGGGTAGGAACGAACACTATTGAAAAATTATCCTTATGTGCAGATCTCACCTCCTTAATTCATGATCTTATCAAGAAGTCGGCTATGAGCGGGTGTGATCCTTCCCAACGGATAACCAACGGCTCAACGACCTGTCAGGTGTACTTCGCGTGAGCCTGACTGGAGCTCCAGCAGATTGCATACAGAATCGAAAACCCATCCCGGTTCTGCACCCAGCATTTTTAGTTGTGCAAGCGGTTTACCATCTGCCAGAACATGCACAGGCTGGAAAGTCAGCCGGAATCTTTGGACCCCACCGGACTCTGCCGTGCGGTAGGAAATCTGGTTAGGCTGATAGGATATTTCCTGCACTACCGTTGAGGATCTGAGCATATGATCGCGGTCAGCCGGAGCCAGTTCGGGCAGGCTGGCCATTCCATCGATAAAGTGCGGGACGTAATCGAAATAGCCGTCCGTGAACCAACACTGGTTGTAATAATCCGGCCTATCCACTCCAACAGTCACAGTACCATCGTCATTCGCCATATAGCTGGCCCAATTAAAAGAGCGGATGGCCTGCTCCCGGTAAAGTACGTCCCCGGTTTGTTCTGCATATAGCGCCGACAGGCTGGCAAACCGAGCCGTGTGGCTGCCCATCGGAAAGTAACAGAATTTTTGCTCATGGATCGGGATGGCAGTGTAGAAAGAGTGCCCGCCCAGTGTGGCCTTGACCCAATCGAGCAGCCCCTTGGCCTGCCTTTGCCAGTCAGGGAACCGGACCTTGTTTTGCAAGATAAAGCGGGCAGTCTCCAGCGCTGAAACCTGGTCCCGGTTCTCGTTCCGGGGGTCAAGGCGGATATCCTCAAAATACCCCTTCCAAATGTTGTTCTTCAGGGGATATTTTTCTATCCACGCCCAAACCTGGTCTCGAATCGATCGGTAATCACCCACGCCCAGCCGGCCCAGCGTATCGAAAAGTCGGACAGCTGGTATCCAGTGGGAGGTATATTCCTCAACGGGGCTGCCATCGATTACATTTACCCGAAAGGGCCAGGGGGAGTGAGTCTCGTCGCCCGGGTTAATTTTCTGTGCTAAAACTTTCGCACACATGGAACCGATTTCGAGATATTTATTTTCCCCGGTCATTTCGAAGAAATCAACGTACGCCTTCCCAACCTGGGCAATTTTATCCGGTTCGGTCGCATATTCGCCGTCTGCGCGGGATCCAAAGTAAATGCCCGTACTGGGATGAGCTGAAGCATACGGAACATCAGGCCAGGCAAAATGGCCGGGCGTACGGTTGTCCCACAGCCTGTCAAGCATGGAGCGAACAATTTGAATATGGCTTGCGTCCCCTGAATATGGATAGTATTTCAACAGGGTTGTCACCGCCCAGGCAAATTTCCCGGCAGGGTTATCAGGCCAGATGGTCGGTCGCAGAGGATCGGTCCAGAAACAAGAGTACTGCAAATACCAAGGCAAGCCGTTGGCCGGATCGACCGGACAATTCTTGATGAAGTCCATCGCCAGGTGAACAACGCGGTCATAAGAGGTCCAGGCTTCCAGCCTCTCCTGTTTATCCAGAACGATCTCATGCGCGTTGATAAAAATCATTCTTCTACGACCATCACCTGGCAAGCCTCCGGCGGGAATTGGAGCCAGAGTTTTTGATTTAAGGAGACCGGTTGAGTGTTGGCGACCGTGATATCAGCCACCACCCTCTGGCCGTTCACGTTGACGCCCAGGCGGGTGATCGCGCCATGAAAAGTGATCGTCTCGACTTCACCGTGGATGCTGTTCCAGCCTTTTTGCCGGGACTGTTCAGCCTGCACTTGGATATTCTCCGGTCGAACCAGCACCACCACCGGCTGATCCGTTTTGAAGTCCGTCAAGCTGTTCGTAAACAGTTCGACATTATTGCAGACGACCATATTCTTGCCAGATGTTTTTCCTAAAAATTGATTGGCGGTTCCAATAAATGTAGCGACGAAGCGTGTATTGGGTGCCCGGTAGATTTCCTCCGGCGCACCAACCTGTTCAATAAGACCTTTATTCATCACCACCACCTTGTCCGAAATCGATAAGGCTTCCTCCTGGTCATGGGTGACATAAACGGTAGTGATGGCCAGTTCGGATTGGATCCGCCGAATCTCGCCGCGCAGAACCACCCGTACTTCGGCGTCCAGAGCGGAAAGGGGTTCATCCAAGAGTAGAACGCGGGGTTGGACAGCCAGAGCGCGCGCCAAGGCGATGCGTTGCTGTTGCCCGCCCGAAAGTTGATGTGGGAAGCGCTTGGCTGTATCCTGCAGGCGTACCATTTCAAGCACATTGTCGACATGCTTTTTAATCTCGGCTTTGGGAGTCTTTTTCATTTCCAGACCGAAAGCGACATTCTCGCGGACGGTCATATTCGGGAACAGGGCATATGATTGGAAAACCATACCGATATCGCGCCGGTTGGGCGGCACTGGGACGATATCGTTTCCATCCAGACGGATCGTGCCACTGTCGAGCTGTTCAAAACCGGCAATCATCCGCAGCGTGGTGGTCTTGCCACAACCGGAAGGCCCCAGGAAAGAAACGAGCGAGCCCTTCTCGATATCCAGGCTGAAGTCGTGGACTGCCGCCACCCCGGCATAGTATTTATTAACATTCTTCAATTCCAGATAAGCCATAGTTTTATCCTTGTCTACCGAGCTCGAATTGTTTTAGTTCTTTTTGTATTTCCCATACTTCCCACCCACAGGATCAGGATGGAAACAAGCCAGGCGATCGTAAAGGAGATCACTGAAAAAGCCGAGGCGACGTTCCCATTGATGCGAGTAAATTCGACCAGCAGGAGCGGGAAGGTTTTGAACTTGGCACCGACGATCAAGGAGGTGAGGGTATATTCAGCAAAAACCGTGGAAAACACCAACAAGCTACCGCTCAGAATCCCGGGCAGGATATTGGGAATGATAATCCGGTATAAAACCTGGAATACGTTCGCCCCAAGACTCTGACCCGCCTCGGTCAGAACCTGGGCATCGACCGCCTGGATGGCATTCGAGACCGGACGATACATGAACGGCATGGAATAGATGACAACTGCCCCAATCAGCAGGGTTGGTGAGCGGGCCAAAGGTGGAAAATTATAGACTTGTACCAAGGCCAGAGCCAGAACAACCATCGGAATCCCGAAGGGCAGGATCATCAAGATGTCGAGAAGAGGCTTGGCACCCACAAGACGGGTATGGACCCAGTACACTGTGGGGACGATGACCAACAAGCTCACCAGGATGGTCGCCAGGGAAAGGATCAACGAGTTCCGCAGCGTGATCGTAAAGTAAGAGGCAGCAAATGCCCTTTTATAGAACTCGAGGGTATAGCCCTCCGGTAGGATCGTACGGTCCCAGCGGGTGGCAACCGAGAATACATAAGTGGAGATGATCGGGACGAGCATGTACAAAAGGAAAAAACTGACCATGAAGATCTGCCAACTGGCCGGGCGAACCCTTTTATTTGGATCACGTGATTGGGTGGAGCGACTTTTCGCCACTGTTCGTTACCTTATGACCGGAAGGATTCCGCTATGATTTCGACCAACGCCGGGCACGCAAGGTGGCCGCCTGGTAAACTCCGATGCTCAAACCCATGATGATCAACGACCCGATCGCCATCGCCATGCCAACCCCTTGATCCTGACGAACCTCGCCTGCAATCATATAACCGATCTGGAGCGTTACCAGAGACAGCTTAGACTCGACCAAGGTATACGCGGTTGCATAGGCTCCAAAAGCATTCGCGAACAGAAGCGTCAAACCTGCGATCAGCGAAGGCATCAGGACCGGTATGCCGATCCGCCACCAGTATTTGAATGGACCCGCTCCCAGGCTTTGGGCTGATTCCTGCCATTCTTTCTTGAGACCGGCAAAGGCCGGGAGAATCAGCAGGACCATCAAGGGCAGTTGAAAATACACGTATGCCAGGATCAATCCGGAGAAGGAGTAAATACTGAACTTTGGGTAGAGATGGTACTGGAAATATTGCAACAGAAATTGTGTTATGACACCGTTCATCCCCAGGATAACGACAAAAGCAAATGCCAGCGGAACGCCGGCAAAGTTAGTGGTTACATCGGAAAGGGTGATGAGGAGCTCACGCACGCGCTCCGAAGGCCAGCGGTAAACGGCATATCCGATGAAAGTGCCCAGGACCACGCCGATAATGGCCGTCAACCCTGAAAGCTTAATGCTGTTTACAAACGAATTGATGTATAAAGGACGTTGCAGATCCAGATAATGTTGGAAGGTGAACAAATGGGTCGTTTTTTCAATGAAGCTGCCTCGCAACAGAAAAATAATCGGTATGATCTCAAATGCCAAGCAAAATAGAAGGAACGGAGCAAAGCCCAACCAATCGGAAGTACGGCCGGTTTTTTTCTGTTTTGACGCCATAAGGGAGCCTTTCAATGCTTGTATTATACTCTGCTTGTTTCGAATGTCAATGTTTATTGTTTCGTTTTGTTATGTTTGACTATTTGTTTTATAGATGTTAGAATGATATTTCTCACTATTAATGCACTATTTTTACCGTATTCCGGCATTCCATATCCCTTTCAGGAGTCATACACAAATGAACCAAACGTTCAATCGATTGGCAGGGAAGTATCCCGAACTTGCAAAATTCGAGCTGGGCATTCGAAAACTGGTCGATACAGGAACCTTCCAAAAAGACCGGGAGATCCTGATCAACCGCACTCCCGGCCGGTTGGACCTGATGGGAGGCAATGATGACTATACCGGAGGTCTTGTCTTTGAGACCACCATCCGGGAAGCAACCTTGGTGGCCGTCCAGCCCCGTTCCGATCGCAACGTGCACATCTACAATCCAGCCGTAAAGTCAATCGGCTGGAAGGAACAGATCGAGTTTTCCCTGGATGACCTGGTAGAAGGCGACCAGGCGAAACCCCTCGAAGTCGTGCGTGATTGGATCAACCGGGATCCGAAGAGCTCCTGGTGCGCTTACATTCTCGGCGACCTGTATTATCTGATCAAATATTTTCCGGAGAAAGTGACCAATGGATTTTCCCTGTACCTTGAATCGGATGTGCCGCTCGGTAAGGGAGTCAGTTCTTCGGCCGCATTGGAAGTTGCCCCGATGAAAGCCCTGGCGGAAATGTATGGCATCCAGGTCGAAGGCGTGAAACTGGCTGAATGGACCCAGTGGGTGGAGATCGCACTGACCCAGTCCGCCTGTGGCATCATGGACCAGTTATCGGTTGTGATGGGCGATGAGGGCTATTTTGTACCCATGCTTTGCCAGCCCTGCCAGCCAAGATCCCTGGTCAAGCTGCCGGAAACGCTCCGTTTGTGGGGGATCGACTCCGGGGTGCGTCACTCAGTGGCAGGAATCGAGTACGAATCTGCCCGGACAGCCACCTTTATGGGATATCGCTTCCTGTGTGATTTTGAAAACCTGGAACCCATCCTGGATGAAAGCGGAGCCCTACCCCGTTGGATCGAATCCAGATGGAACGGCTACCTAGCGAACGTCTCCCCTTCCGAGTTCCGTGCCAGGTATGAAGCCAGATTACCTGAACGCTTATCAGGTGCACAGTTCAACAAGTTGTATGCCAGCCATCTGGACCCATTCACTCCGGTCCGCGAGCAGGTGATCTACCCTGTGCGCGCCGCCACCCGTTATGCAGTGGAGGAGAATTGGCGCGTGGAAAGCTTCTTCAGCTTGATCTCCCGACCGGCTGAAATGCTCGACCCTGCCACGGGTGCCCTCCTGGGTGAGCTGATGTACCTGGCACACCTCGGATACTGCGAATGCGGCCTGGGTTCGGAAGCCACCGATAAGATCGTGGAGTTGGTAAGGGAAGAAAAAAACCACGACCTGCTCGGGGCAAAGATCACGGGAGGCGGCGCAGGAGGCACGGTGGCCATTCTCGGCTGGAACACCCCGGCCGGCGAGTCGAGCTTCCAAAGTGTTTTGGAGAATTATGCTGCCTGGAGCAAGAGCAAGCCATATGTGTTTTCTGGTTCTTCTGCCGGATGCGATAAATTTGGTGTTGTGCGAGTATCCTACCCTTAACAGCCAGGATTGATATGTAGGCTAGATTTAAGCCTATAAATAAAATACGAAACATGATGTGTGATGTTATGTTTCGTATTTTATATTGTATGACGCTTGTTTTCTGAGAAATAGTATATATATCATTGACTTTCATGTTATCTATTGTTATAATTTTTTATAATAACGATACTTGCCCTCATCCACACCAAATCTCAGTCATCCTCAACTATGATGGACATCTTCCTGCTCGGAACAGGCACCGCCATTCCCGTCAAGCAGCATTCGCCTGCTGGTTTGGTCGTCATGGCTGAGGGGGTGCGGTTGCTCTTCGATATTGGCCCAGGGACTCTCTGCCGGCTGGAACAGGCTGGGATCACATACGATCAAATCGACCAGCTCCTGCTGACCCACTTCCACCCTGATCACACGCTGGATCTGGCCACATTGCTGCTTGTTTTTAATTATGCGCCCGGTGCAAGGCGCAAAACATCCTTCACGATCACCAGTTGCAAAGGCATCGAGGATTTTCTCCAGAATTTGTACAAACTCTATCCCGATCTACCCCCACTGGGCTATGAATTGCATGTTCATCCAGTTTTCCGGGAAGAATTCTCGATCGGAAAAATTAAAATCCAATCTGCGCCTACAGGTCATACCCAGGAAAGCGTGGCCTACCGGCTGGAAGTAGCAGGATGCTCGCTGGTCTATTCTGGGGATGCCGCTCCGCATGGTGAATTGGCAGAATTGGCCCATGGAGCTGACTTGATGATCTGCGAATGTTCCTTTCCTGCCGGTTGGGAAACAGAGGATCATCTTAACGCTGACAGCGTAAGCCGCATCGCCCAAAATGCACGGGTGAAATCCCTGGTGATCACACATTGTTATCCTCCAGCGCTGGCAGCCGATCTGCTCGGGCAAATCCGGAAGAATTATCTTGGAGAGGTGCAATTAGCCGTGGACGGTATGCACCTTTCCCTATAACGACACCCATTGAAATGACAATTAATACTTCCCGCTTGCAAAAATCCACCAAACCTGCGATCTCCTGGATTGCCTGGTTAGGCCTGGTCCCATTTTTTATCTTTGGCCTGGCTTTCGAATTTCTGCCTATTCTCACCACTATCCGCTCCAGCTTTACAAAAGATGGTCTGTTCACACTGGAGTTCTATCGTCAAGCCATGGAGCCCCTCTTCCTGAGATCTTTCGCAACCACCTTTAAGATCTCTGCCACGACCGCCTTCCTGGGTATGATCTTCGGCACACTGGTGGCTTATGCCATCATCACAACCAGGAATAAATTTGTACAAAATTTACTCACGGCACTTTCGGACGTGACCACCAATTTCGGGGGTGCTCCTCTCGCTTTTGCTTTTATCGTAATCCTGGGGTCAACCGGTATAATCACCCTATTGCTTAAGGAAGTTGGCATTCAGCTCTATCCACATTTCCGGATCTATTCCGCTTCCGGGCTGACGATCGCCTACCTCTATTTCCAACTACCCCTGATGATCCTGTTGATCATCCCATCGCTCCACGGTCTGAAACGAGAATGGCACGAAGCTGCCTTAAACCTGGGAGCCTCAACCTACCAGTATTGGATTCGAGTAGCATTACCAATCCTTTTCCCTTCCCTGGCAAGCGGTTTTCTCCTGCTTTTCGCCAACTCATTCGGCGCCTATGCCACTGCCTGGACCCTGACCGGTTCAGATGTAGATTTGATCACCATCCGTATCGCTGCCCTGATCCGGGGTGAAGTGCAGTTGGCGCCTGAACTAGCTGATGCGCTTTCGATTATTTCCCTGCTCATCATGATCACCTGTGTATTAGGTTACAACTGGCTCTCCAACCGGGCTATAAGGGCAACAACAAAATGAAAACAAGAGCGATCTGGCGTCCCATCGTCATCACTCTGTTCCTCCTTTTTATGATCGTGCCGGTCATTGCCACATTCATGTTCTCGATCTCCACCCGTTGGGACCGCACCCTCTGGCCGGAAGGTTTCACACTGGATTGGTGGAAAGCAGTCACTTCCCACAGCGCCTTCGGTCTAACCCTTAAGAACTCCTTCCTGGCTTCCTTTGCAACCATGTTTTGCCTGTTGATCCTGGTTACACCGACCACATATTGGATGAAACTGCGGGTACCGAAAGCGAAACCTTTCGTCGAACTACTCACGACCTTCTCTTTCGGAGTACCCGGTGTCGTCCTGGCGCTGGCCTTGATCCGTTTTTATTCCAAGATCCCGCTTCCGATCATTAACCACCCGGCAATCTTGATCGCAGCCTGCATGGTACTGTCGCTGCCATTCATGTACCGTCCGGTTTTAAACGCCTTGGATGCGATCGATTTCCGGGTCCTGACCGAATGCGCTGAGAGTCTGGGCGCCAATGGATGGTACACCCTAGTTCGAGTGATCATCCCGAATATCATGCCGGGGATCATCAGTGGCTGCCTGCTTGTTTTTTCGACCGTTTTCTCAGAATTCACCCTGACCAACCTGCTGGTCGGCACACGCTTTAAAACCTTTCCGATTTATCTGGTCGAATTTACACGTCAGGATGGCCGCCAAGCCAGTGCACTGGCAGTCATCAGCTTCTTAGCAGCCTGGGTCACCTCGCTTTTAATCATCTGGGTGACCAGCAAAGGAGGACGCGAGACAACTCATATTTCAAGACAGTGAAAAATCGAAACTCGATCCTTTCCCATGAAAAACCACCCATTCGGGTGGTACTAATCTCAAGGAGAAGAAAATGAAAAAGCTTATTACGTTGGTTGTTTTATTGTCGCTCCTGGTAATCCAGTTGACCAGTTGTGCTCCAGCCCCCACACCGACTGCGACCGTGGTGCCACCCGTGGTACCCGTGGCAGCCACCGTAGTTCCAACTGTTGATCCGGAAGCAGCCAAACTGGCTGGTGCCAAGGCTGAAGGACAGCTCATCAGCTATGGCATGTCCGATGACTGGGTGAACCTGGGCGCCATCTGGCAGACGATCCAGACTCGCTATAGCGTTGTCCATACCGACACAGACATGACCAGTGCTGAAGAGATCACCCACCTGCTGGCCGAGAAAGACGCCCCGGTAATGGATGTGGCTGATATCGGTTTCGACTGGGTTGGCACTCTGATCGAGGACAACCTGGCCGCGTCTTACTTCAACACTTCCTGGGACAAGGTCCCGGTCAACTTCAAGGATGCCCAAGGACGCTGGGTCGTCGCATACTGGGGAGCCATCAGCTTCCTCGTCAATACTGACCTGATCCAGAATCCTCCCAAGACCTGGGACGACCTCCTGAAACCCGAATATCTCGATAAGGTTTGCAGCCGCGATCCAAGCAAATCCTCCTATGCGACGGGTGCAGTATTGGCAGCCGCCTACGCACATGGTGGTGGTGAGAGCAACGTGGATCCGGGCCTGGCCTTTTTCAAGCAACTGCGCGATAGCGGCAACTGGCGCCAGGGCGTGGTCTTGAATGTAGCCTCCGTGCAAAAGGGCGAGTGCCCCATCTCCATCGTGTATGATTTCGATGGTTTCGCCAAGCGTGACGCGACCGGGCTGCCACTCCAGGTGATCATCCCACAGGATGCCACCGTGGGTATGCTCTTCGCTGAATATATCAGTGCCGTTGCCCCACACCCGAATGCCGCCCAGCTCGAGCAGGACTTCCTCCTGTCGGATGAAGGCCAGATCATGCTGGCCGAAGGATATGCTCATCCTGCCCGCAGTGATGTTGTACTGCCCGCCGACGTGGCTGCCAAGCTGCTGCCGGAGAGCGCTTACGGCAACCTGCACTTCCCGAGCAGTTTCGATTCATTTACCCAGGCCATGCATAATATTGTAAGTGGCTGGACCACCATTACCACCGGACAGTAACCGGGTATCGTTCTAGAACCAGGAGGCCAGGATGGATATCCATCCTGGCTTCCTTTGATATTATGAAGGTATTGACCTACAATGACTATGAATTACCTTTATAAAGCATACGATTCTCCAGATGAGCCCGAACGAATTCGTACACGTTTTGTGCGCAGGAAGTTCCTCAGTTACTCTGCTACGATCGGAACTCTTCCAACTGTTTCCTGTCCAAAAACCTGATCAAAAGTGGCAAAATAAAAACAACCAAACCCACCAAGTTCCATTTGACTATCAACAATTGGTTAGGTTTGCTATCTCCCCATCAAGACAGGTTACAGGTGCGCATCCGTATTCAATGAGCAGGTAATAGAGATCAGTCTGTATGTAGCACCTTGAAGTCATTAGCGATCAAGGAGGTCGGCCTTTTCGCCGGGCAGAAAAAGAAGATCCTCGATACGAACCAGGCTTCCCCAGCTGTCGAACAGGAGTGCGACCGATTCCACCGGTAGGGGTTTACAGGAATCCCGGTCAAGGAGAAAGATCTTGTAATCCATGCCCGTTATCCAGTTGAGAAAATGCGCCGGGGTCACTTCGGATACACGCTGTACCATTTCCATGCTGAATTCACAGATGATCGCGGGACGGCTGCGGGACAGCAGCAATTCGCCACCCTTCAATACCTTGTACTCAGCGCCTTCGACGTCTACTTTGATAACGTCGACGTTGGGTAAGGACAAATCATCAAGCTTAAATGTCGGGACAACGGTTCCATATCCATGTAAAGCAACGAACTGCTGGCTGACAAAGCCGCCGTTCGAGCCAATGTGCGACGAAAAGTAAGCCCAACCGCGCTGGTCAGATAGAGCCACCGGTACCAGTGTGATGTTGGAAATGTGATTATGTTCCAATGCCAGCAGGATGAGCCGGCAATTTTCCGAATTTGGCTCGAACGAATACACAAGCCCTCCATCCCCTGCGAGCTTGGACAACAAAAGCGAATGGAAGCCGACATTAGCACCAATGTCGAAGACCACCGAACCAGGCTGACATATCCTCTCAAAACACGCGACAAGATGAGGCTCGAACGAGCCCGAAAACGCGCCCGGAGCAGAAACCGAGATATCGTAACGATCCACGGGACAATCGATGCCGTTCACCTGAGCGAATTGAATATCTTCCGCTGAAAACCTGACAATTAAAGGTGTAGGAAAAGTTAGCTGGTTAATCGCCATGGTCACCGCGCGCACATCGGCGATCGAATCCACGACATCCTTGCCAAGGACCTCGTGGATTCTCAGCCGGATGCTATCGTCTAAATTCCTGTCGTTTCCGTAAACGAGCTGAATGAAGTCGTCCAGGGCTATCACGATACTCATTTCCTGTCCTCCTATGAGATGAAGATGGGAGAAGGGCTTCTTTCACACTATCGTAAATTTTGGCTTGTGTTCTGGGGTAATGGTCACAAAAATCGCCCTCATATTGCTTTACATCACATTCGAATATGGGTATTATACGGCAATCTGCACAACCATAGGCGCTTACCAGGTGAACCCATCACATCATCCGTCTGGATAACCTTTCCCAGCGCGAAAACCCAGCATAAGTTGTCATAATTTTTCGCAGAAATTATGGAGCCCCCACCGATTTGAGCAGGAAGTTGCAAGATTTTTCTAATCAGGTTTCGGCGACGGACGACACGGTTTAGGAGTAAGGCAGGTCGATGAGGATGATATCCACACTTATGCATTATAATTTCAAGTAGTCAGTACTTTCACGAGATGGTTTATCGCCTAATCTAATCGGCCCTGGTGCTGACATCAAGGACTTGATAACACAGCCCCCTTGACTGTATTTCTGAATCACACTTTTATTTTTTTACTCGGGGGGCTATCCAGGAGAAGTCATGAATTCCAAGATCGCGCCGACCAAAGAGCCGCAAATCTTGTTCCTACTATCGCTATTTGCTTTTCTTGAGGTGTTTTTGTCGGGCGTGATCACCCTGTTGATTGCCCCCGACCCTAAAAATGCCCTGATATTCGGTTTTTCTTTTCAAAGATTGTTGCTGGTTGGGGGGATCTGGATCCTGGCAATCATCGTACTGATTGCCGGGATCATGGCCCGTAAGAAGAAAGCAACACTAGATTCCGCCTGGCGGTTCAACAAGAAAAAATTCCTTCGCTTCCCCATCTATGTCCTCTTTTTTATCCTAATCATTTGGGGTTGGTTATCGCTTTTTTGCCCGGCCTACCTGTTCGGCAAGTATATTTACATTTTCGAACGGATGCAGCCCTTTTCTATCGCTCTAGGCGTATCCCTGGCCCAGACCTGGCTTTTCTTTTTATTCACCCGACGCCAGTTGGGCTTTCGCGCTACCAGCAGGCAATCGGTTCAAAAATATTTCCGACCAACTCTGCTTTTTGCAATCATCCTGCTCGGCCTAGGATTTTTCGTCGCTTCCACTAAATTCGGTTTAGTAGCAAACCTAGTTTATTGGAATGTGCCAGGTATCCCGTTGTCTGGCCTGCAATTATTCTTTATTCTCCTCTTGGTAGGCTTGTGGATCGCATTTGTACCGGACCAGGGATTAGACCATCCCTTCTTAAAGTTCATCCAAAAATACCAGCTGATCCCCATTCTTATTTTTATTGTTGCTGTCTTAGCCTGGGGGCTCACTCCCATGGTAAGACAATATTTCTCCCTGGAACCGACTGCACCAAGTTATCAACCATTTCCATATTCAGACGCCCGCATCCATGATTTGGGTGGGATTTCCATCCTCCAAGGGTACGGGATCTATTTCTACGGATATACCGATAAGCCGCTCTATATGGTCTTCCTGGCGATCCTGCATTTCTTTGCCGGTTTTAACTATTTACTCATGACCTGGCTGCAAATCCTTATTCTCGCCTTTATTCCAGTCATCCTCTTCCGCTTCGGAGAAAAATTCCACAGCACGGTTTTTGGAGTCTTCCTGGCTCTTGTTCTGATCATCCGACAGAGGAATGCCATTGTCCTGTCCTATAAGATTTCCTCTATTAATCCTAAACTCTTCATGACCGAAGAAATGGCTCTGCTGGGGGTTATTCTGTTTGCATACCTGGTTTTCCTCTGGATCCGAGACCGAAAAATATGGCAGGCTTTACTTTGCGGTGGGTGCATCGGCGCTGCTTCGCTTTTTCGGTTGAATCCACTTTTCCTGTTTCCAGCCGGAGCCTGCCTGATAGGTCCTGTTTTCTGGAGAGCGGGCAAGAAATTCTTGTTCAAGCAGCTGACTGTTTATACCCTGGGATTCTTGATCCTCCTGGTCCCTTGGATCGTCACCGGGGTCAACCCGAATGGAACGCCATGGCTGTTGATAAAATTATACAATGTCATTAATACGCGTTATGGGAGTAGCGATTTCAATATCCGTGGAAATCCATATTCCGACCTGCCAGAAATTGGAATGGTGGTCGTCAATTGGGAAGGGAACACACTGCTCGATCTCCAAATGAGCAGCTTCCAAGGTTGGGCAGCCAATGATCAAGGGAGCAGCCCCCTTCATGGGAACACTCCCACTATGTTCGTAAAGGGCAATAATGATCCGGACCCAATCCTTTATCGTTTCCTGGACCATTTACTCCACAACTTCTCCACATCGGTCCTTTCCATGCCTGATTCGTTGGTGTATGACGATCTGAACCACTTGATCCAGCCAATATATTGGTCCGACGCTGGAGGATGGCAGGGTAACCTGCCAGCCACTCAAACAGGATTGGTTTTTCTAAACCTTGTCTTGATCGCAATCGGCCTGGGATATAGTTGGGTCCATCATCGCTGGGCAGGCATGATCCCCCTGGCCGTTTTTATGGCCTATTCCTTGTCGCTAAGTTCTGCGATGAATTCGGGCGGACGATATCTCGTCCCTGTGGATTGGGTTGTCTACTTCTATTATGGATTGGCAAGCGTCGTGATCATGCAATTCGTCCACAAAGTCCTGTCGGGCAAGGAACAACATCAGCCCGATCGCCAGGACCCGGGTGCGGCAGCGCTGAATTCAGACCGGCGTGCCATGCGATTTTCGCTGGCAGGGATCATTTGTCTGGCCAGTCTCATTCCGCTCGCAAATTTTGCCTTGCCCGCGGTATCATCCTTAACCAGGAACCAAGTGGATATCGAAAAGATCGAGGAGATAATTTCCGCGCAGGAGGATCCAGGCGCGAATATCATTTACGGAGAAATCTTATATCCATATTATAATGACGATACACTTACTTTTGATTTTATTACACCCCAAGCAGCCACGAGCTATACGATTGTTAGCACACCGGAGTTAAAGGCGGAACTTATGGGCGGCGAAAATGCTTTTATTGCCCAGCGCAGCGACGGTCAGGGAAATTTACAAGTGGGATCGATTTACTTGTGGCAGAACGCGAAACCGGTGCTCATTTGGAAACTTCAGCCATAATTCAAGAGACGCCTTCACAGTAGAATTACCTGGGCGGGGATATAAACCTTCCGGTTGATTTGAGACAAGCGGCAATAAGCACTGTGGGACGCGAAGACCTGATGGTATAGCTGAAGGTTCGCAATTGTAATATCGTTTCAGGAGAAGATGGACCCGGCAATATGAATCTTCCGACGACTTCCCAAATAAAAATCGCCATTGTCGGGGATGCTCTGGTTTTATCGGGCGGCACAGAAAAAGTGACCCTCTTCCTTAGCAATATGTTTCCCGACGCTCCCATTTTTACATCGGTCTATCTGCCAGAAAACACGTTTCCAGAGTTTGGAACCAAGAAGATCATCAC
>CAISEG010000085.1 GCA_903884265.1 uncultured Anaerolineales bacterium
ATTGATCACTCCAAGCGTTTCGTTTGGATCAAGACCTAGCACTCCGCCGCTTTTGCGTGGAAGTTTTGCCGCGAAGTCGGCCATATATTTTGTTTTTTCTGCCTGCGAGGTGAAAGGTCGTTGCAGCACGAAGGAGAACATTTGGCGGAAGTAGTTCAGGCGTGCTCTATCTTCCAGCCACTGGCGGTATAGACCGATCCAGTAGAGTACGGAAGATAGATCACTTTCACCGAAGGATGCGCCTACGGCGCGGTTGAGGGGAAAGTGCAGCACAAAGACATTCTGATCTGTGCCAGGTGCATACGCCGGCCAGGGATTTTCGTCGGTGGCATCCCGTTTGTATAGCAATTCTTGACGATAGTCGTTGGAGGTGGTTTCAATCACACCAACTGATTCGGATGGCAGCGCGCGTACATAGGTTCGTCCACCACCGTCTACAGAGACTAGTAGGAATAGGTCGCCGGTGCGCCATGCTTCGTCAGCCCATTCCGGAAGCTGCTCGTCAAGGCGGTTCAGTGGATGGTTCCAGAAACCGTATAGGATGCGTTCGATGGCTGGCTTTGCTTGAAAGGAAAAACCATCTCCCAGGACGAATTCAGTGGTTATTTCTATGATCCGGCGTGCAATGGGATTGGATCTCCAGGCGGTAATGGATTGGGTGAGTATGTTTTGCCGATCATAGTTCAACCGGTCACGGAAGTTCTGATCCCAGGAGGAGGAGCCGATGGTGATGGTGTTTTCGGTTTCGTGTACTGAAAGAGTTGTTTTAGTCATTGTTTAGACTCCAGAGGGGAAGATTTAATATTATGAGTTATGGGTTGATCAGCCGGGTGATGGTTAGGATGAGGGTTATTACCGAGAGGCCACCACCACCGATGGATAGGGCGATCAGTAATTTGACCTGGGAGATAACATCGCGGATCTCTTTCAGGTCGGCTTCGGTACTGGTGCGCCAGGCTTCGAGCGCGGCGACCTTTTCCTTCAGGATGAGGATTTCATCACAAGGGGACATGTGGCGGGGGGCGGAGGGAGACATATGGTGGGTGAAGGGAAATGAGCACTTAAAACACAAAAAAGGACGGTACTTGCGGCCGTCCCTTGCCTGAAATAATTATAGAACATATGTTCTATTTAGTCAAGAGGGAAATCACCCTTCTTGGCATGGAATCTCCAGGAGCTTTTTTTTCTTTTTTTAGGATGAACTAAGGAGGAAGTTTGTTTATTGCAGAGGTGTAGATAAAAATACCGAGCCGCTGGGTGAGGGGCGCACCCAACAGTTAGACACTCTTAAGGTATCCAATTTATCTGTTTTTACAATGGAAATGATTCGGGCAATGCCTGTCAAACACAGGATCATCAATCTCTGGTATCAATCGCTACCATATGTCCCAGATCTTGCTTACCAGCCGGACAACCTGCTCCAACCCTTTTTCCAGTGGGACGAGGTTGATGAATTCGTGTACAGTATGCGCCCGGCCCCCAGTTGTCAAGCCGATGGTTATGGAGGGTAGGCCGCGACTTAGGGGCAGGTTGGCGTCGGTTGAACCGGTGTTCAGGTGTGGTTCGACTCCCTCAGCCCGCAGACAATCTTGAGCGAGTTTGACCAGCGGATGCTCCGCCCGTATTCCGCCCGAGGGCCGTTGGCCGATGATCTCAGCATCCACCGTCACGCCTGGCTTGTGGGCGGCGCGGATTAGCTGCTCCACCTGCCCGACCAGCGCCTCCAGCGCATCCGGACTCTCAGAGCGCAGGTCAAGTTCCAGCATGGATTCGGCAGCGATCGTGTTGACCGACGACCCGCCAGAGATGACCCCGATGTTGAGCGAGGTGCGCGGGGTACGCGGCGGGTCTAGCGCGGTGATGCGAGTGGAAAGTGCTGTCAATTCGTGGATGGCGGAAGGCTGGCCGTAATCAACCCACGAGTGGCCGCCCGGGGTACGGACGGTGACACGGTAGCGACGTACGCCCAGCCCGCAGTGGTAGATTTGCCCCAATGCCATCCCTTCGAGGGCGATATATGCCAAGGGGGGAGTCCCGGCAATCGCACGGGACGGGCCGGACTCGAAACGGTCCACCACTGCCCGGATGCCGCACAGATCTCCCAGCCCCTCCTCGCAGACGTTGGCCACCAGCCAAAGGTCGCCGGGCAGGGTCAGACCTCGCTCGCGCAATGCCCAGACCAGGCCGAATAATCCGGCTACCCCCAGAGAATTGTCGCCGATGCCAGGACCCAGAATGCACTCCGGCTCGCGCTCAAAATGCAGATCAACGCTTGACGGGAACACGGTATCCAAATGAGCGCTGACGACCAGGCTTTTTCCAGATTTGGAACCCGCCAACCGCCCATACACATTGCCCACCTCATCCGTTTCCACATCCGCAAGGCCCTCGTCGAGGAAGCGGTTGCATACGTAATCGGCCCGCTTGGCCTCGTGAAATGTGGGTGCAGGGATTTGCTGAATGGCGATTGCCAATTCGAGGAGACGGTTGGTTAAACTAATCATAAGGTTATACCTGTCTCACAATCTCAGCCAGGGAATCAAGCCGGGCTTGAGCCAGACCGGGTAGGGCTTCAAGTGCATGGAACGCGCCGCCGCCTTCGATGGTCAATGAAGCCGAAACACTCCCGTATAGCATGCTGCGCAGGGGATCATAGGTCTTCTGGTAACCGGCCAGGAACCCTCCGCAGAAAGAATCACCCGCGCCGTTTTCATTTGCCAGGCGCGCCGCGTAAGCGGGGATTTCCCATCGTTTTTTGGAGATGGAATCATACAGCATCTGACCGCGCGCACCCCGTTTGACGATGGTGAACTCGCAGCCGAATTCTCCAACGGCTTCAGCCATCTGCCACAGATCATCAGTTTGGCCCCAAAAGAGGGCGCGCAGTTCTTCTTCGGACGGCAGGAAAGCCGTCAGCCCTTGTACGAGGATGTGCACATCTTGAAGCGCTGTGGCGGTCATGTAAGTGGCAGATGGATCCAGGGTCAGGGTGGTGACGGATGCCTGCCGAAAGGCTGAGCTCAGGCGGCTGGCGGACAGGTAGTCCAACGGGCAGAGATGGACAGTGCGGGTGTTCAGATAGTCTTCAGGAATGTCGCTTGGACGTGGCGCGGCGGGAGGGGAGGTCTTGCGATCGTCCTCGGTGTCGGCAGGGGGATGATAACCGAGCAGGGACTTTGGGAAAGGCAGGCCGAGTCTTGCAAAGTGTGCCACCGGGTTGCTGCGAGATAGTCTTGGTTCACGGACGGGACTTCCGTTGATTTGGCTTTCAGTGCCAGCCCCAGTTCCTGAACGGGGCAACTCGGCTTGGAAATAACGCAGGTCGAGGGCTTCAGCCAGGATGTGGATGCCGCGTGTGTCCCAACCATGTTTTTCAAACGAACGCAACCAATCGTGGGGATAGTCTTCTCCGACGCGCGCCAGCAAACCGACCTCACTCTTCGAGGTAGTCCCGTTTCCAGAAAGAGGCCAGACTCCCAGTCCAGCGGCGGCATATAATAAGTTGCCTCCCGGTACATCGATCAAGGGACGGCCACCCTGGGCCGTCCCGGTTCCGGCACTTGGCGGAGGCAGCAGGTAGTCACGCTGCAGGCGTCCGGCGATTACGAATGTGGGTTCCATGGAGCGTTCTCCCCGTATGCTGTGCATCCCTTTCAGGAAATGAAAACCCGGCTGGGGGTGCCGGCTTGTCCGGAATTGGTGGGCAGGAGGAAGGTGAAATTACTACCCTTACCTTCCACGCTTTCGGCCCAGATGCGTCCGCCGTGCAGCTCGACCATTACTTTGGAGACGGATAAACCCAGCCCCATGCCCCCGTGTTTACGGGTAAGATGCGATTCGACTTGGTAGAAGCGTTCAAATATGTGTGGCAGGTCTTTGGGCGGGATGCCGATGCCATCGTCAATGACTGAAACTTTAACATACCCGGGGATCGACTCGGCCGAAATGAAAATGTGTCCGCCTGGATTGGTAAAGGTGACCGCGTTCTTGACCATATTGCTGAGTGCGATGGCGATTTTGGCCGGATCGCCTTCCACCAGCAAGTCCTCCTGGCCGGTATCAGTGCGCAAACTGAGGCGTTTTGCTTTTACCTCCAGCTGGAATGAATCCAACACTTCTTCGACGACCCGTTTGATCGAGATCGAGTGGGCTCGCACGCTGGCCATGCCGCGCTGGACGTTGTCCATGTTGGCAATACTATCAATGATTTCTTTCAAGCGCATGGCGCTGCGCACGATGATATCCATTTGGGCGCGCTGATCGGGCTGGATTGCCTCGCGCAGGAAGGTGGCGTGCCCGAGAATGAGACCGAGTGGGGTGCGCAGTTCATGGGAAGCGATGGCAATGAAGTCACTCTTCATACGGTCGAGCTCAGTCCTTTGGTCTACGGATTGCTGCACCTTGATCATCAGATGGTTGTTCTGGAGGGCGATCGCTGCCTGCGAGGCAAGTGAGGCTAGAATTGTGAGGTCTTCTTCGGTATAATGGGCCTGTTCGGTCTTGTTGACCACTTCCAGCACGCCGAGCGTCTCCCCCTGATATATAATGGGAACTGCCATGATCGAGCGGGTGCCAAAGCCCGAAGCTTGATCGACGTCTTTGAAGTGACGAGGATCTGCAGCCACATCTTGGATGACAGCCGGTTGCCCGTTCTGCAGAACCCAACCGGCCACGCTGTTCTGTAGCGGTACTTTGACCATCTTCAAAGGTTCCTGGTGGAACCAGGGTAGTGCCAGGAAACGCAACTCTTCTCCACCCTCGTCCAATTCAAGGATGGAGGCCAACTCGCAACCTGTCAGTTCGGTGGCAGCGGAAATGAGAGAGTGCAGGAATGGTTCCAGCTCCAGCGAAGCACTCAGGGAGCGGTTGATTTCGAGCAGACGTTCCAAGCGTTGGATGTGTTTGGTTGCGGCCGAAGCCGTTTCTGAGTCCATAAGGTGTTCTTCCTATATGCCATGCATAAGTGATTCGATTATAGCAATAATCGCAAGAATTTACATCAATTTCAAGGAGAAACTATGAGTAAAAAGAAAGTTCGTGTGGCGATCATTGGCGTGGGGAACTGCGCCTCTTCCCTCGTTCAGGGTATTGAATTCTATAAGAATACGCCCGACGACGCCACTGTTCCCGGCTTGATGCATGTTAACCTGGGCGGTTACCACGTTAGCGACATCGTGTTCACGCTGGGAATTGACATCAATGTGACCAAAGTGGGCAAGGATCTTTCTGAGGCGATTTTTGCCGAGCCAAACAACACCTACAAGTTTTGTGACGTGCCCAATCTGAATGTACCGGTAGTGCGCGGCATGACCCACGACGGCCTGGGCAAATACCTCTCGCAGGTGATCACCAAGGCTCCTGGTCCGACCGCCGACATTGTCAAATTGCTCAAGGAAACGAAAACCGATGTGGTCATCTCATACCTGCCAGTTGGCTCAGAGATGGCTACCAAGTGGTATGCCGAGCAGATCCTTGAAGCGGGCTGTGCTTTCGTTAACTGCATCCCGGTGTTTATTTCCTCTTCCGAGTACTGGGGTAAACGCTTCCGGGATGCCGGTTTGCCTATTCTGGGTGACGACATCAAGTCCCAGGTCGGCGCTACCATCCTGCACAGGGTCCTTACCAGCCTGTTCGTTGATCGCGGCGTGCGCATCGACCGCACTTACCAGCTCAACTTTGGCGGCAACACGGACTTCCTGAATATGTTGGAGCGCGAGCGTCTTGAGTCC
>CAISEG010000086.1 GCA_903884265.1 uncultured Anaerolineales bacterium
ACTCGGTCGCGTGCTTGGACCGCGCGGTCTGATGCCGAACCCCAAGGCCGGTACGGTCGTTGGCCCGGAAGACATCGGGCGCGCCGTGACCGAGTCCAAGGCTGGCCGTGTCGAATTTCGCCTTGATAAGACCGCCAACATCCACGTTTCGATCGGCAAGGCCTCTTTCGACGAGACCAAGCTTTTCGAAAACTTCGTTGCGCTGATGGATGCCATCAAGAAAGCCCGCCCGGCAGCGGCCAAGAATTACATCAAGCACATCACCATGACCTCAACGATGGGCCCCGGCGTGAAGATCGACGCCAACCTGGCCCAAGCGATGGAGGAAGGCGAATAAACTAATTCGCGCAGCCCGAGAGCAATTCCTTCGCCATAGACGGCAGGGGTCCCTGTAGGACTTAATTTCCTGCCCAGGTGAAGACTGGTGGAAACACCGCCCCCCTTCCAAGGGAGGTAAGGTCTTTGCCTGGAAGACTCGGGCAAAGACTTTTTGATTGGAAAGGAGGTGATATTCTTTGGCAAAATCAAGAGAACAGAAAGAGACCCTGCTGGCCCAGTACGTTGATTGGGTTGGCAAGAGTCAGGCAGTCGTCCTGATTGAATATACCGGTTTGAAAATGAGCAACCTGGATACCATCCGAAGCAAGGTCCGCGAGGCTGGCGGAGAGTTCCATATCGTCAAGAACACGCTGGCCAAACTGGCTCTGGAAAAAGCCGGCTTCAATGTCCCGGCTGATTATGCAGAAAAAAGCACGGCGATCGGATTTGCTTTCTCCGACCCCGCCGGGTTCGCCAAGGCACTCACCGAGGCAACCAAAGGCATGGAAGCCGTCAAGATTAAAGGCGGTTTCATGGGCGCGATGACACTCAAGCCCGCTGAGGTCAAGGCGCTTGCCAGCCTGCCGCCCCTGCCCGTTATGCGGTCACAACTTCTGGGTATGCTGCAAGCCCCCGCCAGCAAACTGGTCCGTACACTGGCCGAACCTGGCCGCCAGGTTGCTTACGTGGTCAAGGCATATTCCGAAAAGGCCGCGCCCACTGCGGCATAAGATACCGCGTTCTTCGCGGCATAAGATACCGCGTTCTCTGCGGCATAATATTGTAGTAACGACTTAAGTCGTTATTACCCTAATAAAAATAGTTAAATCTGAAGGAGATTTACAATGGCTGATCTGGATAAAATCGTCGAACAATTGAGCGGTCTCTCGGTTCTCGAAGCTGCTGAATTGGTCAAAAAATTGGAAGAGAAGTGGGGCGTTTCCGCCGCCGCTCCTGTCGCTATGGCTGCTGCCGGTGCTGCACCCGCCGCGGCTGCTGAAGCTATCGAAGAGAAGACCGAATTCGACGTAGTCATCAAGGACCCCGGCCCCAAGAAGATCGAGGTCATTAAGGTCATCCGCCAGCTTGTCAACCTCAGCCTCACCGAGGCCAAGGCCCTGGCCGAAACCGCAGATGGCAAGGTGATGGCTGCAGTCGGTAAAGACGCTGCCATGGACGCCAAGAAGAAGTTGGAAGAAGCCGGCGCCGTCATCGAAGTTAAGTAAGCTTTTTGACGGGAATAAAATAAAAGGGCGACCCTTTCATGGGTTGCCTTTTTGTTTTAACCTGCCTAGTACTTATTTCCTGTTTTAACCTATTGACTTTCTCTTTGAAATGGTTATACTATTGGTATGTTTGGTCTGACCACCATACCACAGGATTTGTATGAAAATACAACCAATTGCCCATAAAACACTCTCTGAAACTGTCGCCGGAAAACTGGCCGCCTCCCTGCTGGATGGCAGCTTGCTCCCCGGTATGCAACTGCCTGCTGAACGCGACCTGATGGCCCAGCTTGGTGTCAGCCGCGCCACCCTGCGTGAAGCCCTTAAAGCGCTGGAAGAATCCGGGTTGATCACATCCCGACCAAACGTGGGCTGGTTCGCCAATGCCATTGACGAAAGAAACGTCGCCAAAGCGCGCGAACTGATGCATGCTGCTGATGGGAAGCCCACTGTTCCAGCCGCGAACGAGCCTCCCACCGGCCCGTTACGCATACCGGTCGCGCCGGAAAAACCACTCCATATTCCCAACCTGCACACTGACCGGCTGGGGACGTTCGAGTTCATCTCCTGGTGGGAACGTGAAAAGGTTCAAAACGCCCGCGTCTTGGTGGTGGGAGCTGGGGCGTTGGGCAATGATGTCATCAAGAACCTGGCGCTGATGGGCGTTGGTCACATCTATATTGTTGACTTCGACACCATCGAGGCAGCCAACCTGAGCCGCTCAGTCTTATTCCGCGAATCCGACAATAACCGCAGCAAGGCCGAAGTGGCCGCCGCCCGCGCCAAGGCTCTCAATCCCCAGATCCACGTCCAGTATCTAAATGGCGACGTGACCACCCAACTCGGCTTGGGTGTCTTCCGCCGCATGGATGTGGTCATCGGCTGCCTGGATAACCGTGAAGCCCGCCTGGCTGTTAATCGTTTCTGCTATTGGATGAACAAACCCTGGGTAGACGGGGCCATCCAGGAACTGCTCGGGCTGGCGCGAGTCTTCGTCCCCGGCCAGGGTGCTTGCTATGAATGCACACTCACCGAACAGGCCCTGCGCGACCTTTCGCTGCGCTACTCCTGCCCGCTGCTGGCCCGCCAGAACATTCTGCTCGGCAAGGTACCGACCACGCCCACCATTGCTTCGATCATCGGCGGGATACAGTCGCAGGAAGCCCTCAAGCTCATCAATGGCATGCCGGTCGAGCCAGGCAAGGTTATCCACTATAACGGCATGGTCAACGAGATGCATACTACCGCTTATGTCGCCCGCGAGGACTGCGAAAGCCACTGGACCTACGGCCAGGTAACCGAACTACCCGCACGTGCTGAGCACACCACTCTGGAAGACATGCTGCGTATCGCCCGCGCCGACTTGGGGCCGGAGGCCATCATCGAATTGGACCAGGAACTGATCACCTCGCTTAAATGCTCCACTTGCCACACCATCGAACAGGTGCTGAAGCCCTTGAGCGCGGTCAGTTTCGAGGCCGGTCATTGTCCCACCTGTGGCAACCTGCGCGAGACTGAGCTGACTCACGTCATTACCGGCGAGGAGAATTATCTGCACCGCACCCTTTCCAGCGTTGGTGTGCCGCCGCTACATATCCTGCGCGCCCACAATGGCCAGGAATATCGCTTCTACGAGTTAACCGGCGATCTACCCGAGGCTCTTCACTTTCACCACTTCGAACAGACCGGAGCACCCGCCCCAGCCCGCGGGCGCGTCCGCATCCAGAGCGATGAACACGTCAAAGACCTCCCCAAAAGCCCGGCTCAGGGCCGCGTGAAATTGCATGAATGATCTGAGATTGGGCCAGCTTCCTGCGGTTCCCCCCATCGAACCAGTCTATATCGTACTGGCTCGCAAGCTGGTCCTGCTCACCCTGCTCATGCTTGTGGCCTCTCTGGCTTTGGTCATCCTGCTGGCTCACATCCGCATGCTTTCTCTGTTTTGGCCGCACATCCTGTCCGACGCATCCATGGGATTGATCGCCGGTTTTTCTGCCCGTTGGGTCCTCCGCAAACAAACGGTTTTCCTGCGAGGCGCAGTGGTACTGGCATTCATGATCGGCGGTCTGGAATTGCTCGGATGGTTTACCGGTTGGATGATCGGCCTCGCTCCGCTGAAAGTCGGTCATCCCGGCGTGGATTGGTACAGCCTGGGCCAATTGTTATTGGGAACAGGTATTGCATTCCTGGCATTGTATGCCTGGACACAGCCCTCCCCCGCTATTGTAGGACCCGCTCCAAAACGGATATCCGCCAAACGCAGCCCACGCCCCGGGCAGCATCTGCAAAAACGTCCGCGCCGCACGCTACAGCCCGCCGCCCAAGCCGACCCCGCAACAATGACCGGGCAATCCGTCGAGTTAAAACCCAAACGCGCCTCCCATCGAAAACCCCGCTTGCAGCTTTCCGATGAAGAAGAACACCGTTGTCCTTATTGCCTGGAATTGATCGACCCGGACGACCCGCGCGGCACAGTGGAATGCAAGATCTGCCACACCTTGCACCACGCTGATTGCTGGGCGATTACCGGCGCATGCCAGGTGCCTCATTTCACCGTCTGATAGGAGAGACCGATGCCTGATCTGAATGTGACCATTATTCTACCCAGTGGTGGGGCCCGCACCGCCGAAGTTCCGGACGATGTCAGCGTGCATGACTTGCTGACGGAACTGACCTCCTTGCTTTCGCTGCCCACCGTCGGCCCGGACGGGCGCCCGATGTACTATCGGCTTGACAGTAAAGCCCTCGGCCGCGAACTCAAAGAGGATGAGAACCTGGCATCAGCCAGAGTTCTGGAGAACGACCGGCTCATGCTGACCGCCGACATCACCGCCGGAGCCGTCGGCCTCGACCAGAGCCCGCGCATGCGCCGCCTGCGCGCCGACCACGAACTGATGAAAGAACTGGCTTCCCGCAGCGACCTGATTAGCTTTGAGACCAAAGTTGCCCACGCCAACCTGCCGCCGGAAACCTATATCGTGACCTTCAAATGCAAAGGCATCGCTGACGTGGACCGTCAGGGCAACCCCAAGTTCGCCAGCCACCACCAGGTGGAGATCTACCTGCACAACCAGTATCCGCAGCGCTGGCCGGGTATGAAATGGCTCACTCCCATCTGGCATCCCAATATTAACCACTTGAATGGCTCGGTCTGCATTGACGCCGCCTGGTGGACCGCCAGCCGTTCGCTCGACCGTCTGGTGGTCATGCTCGGCGAGATGCTCCAGTACAAGAACTTCCACGACGACCCCACGAAACCCCCCTTTCCTTGGGATCCGGAAGCAGCGCGCTGGTGTCGCGAGTATCGCAAAACGCATCCAGATGCCTTTCCGGTCGACGAACGCGAATTGCTGCGCCCTGAACGGGTGAAATTGAAACCCGCCCCTGAACGACAGAAACCCAAGATCCATCTCAACTAAGAGCATGTCCAAAAATGGTCCTCCCGGCGGCATGAACGTCGCCACAAGACTGCACCACCGTCTTTTTTTATCAGGCTGAGACCCAGCTACCACTCGAAAGGAGTAAAACCATGTCTGATCTATCGATTACCGTAGTCCTGCCTTCCGGAGGCAGCCGTACCGCCGAACTTCCTGATGATGTGGCCGTCAAAGAACTTCTCCCCGAACTGACCACCTCGCTGGAACTCCCCGTTACCGGCCCGGACGGACGCCCGATGTCCTACCGGCTTGATAGCAAAGCCCTTGGACGCGAGTTGAAAGAAGAGGAAACCCTGGCCCAGGCGGGTGTCCCCAAGGATGACCGCCTGATGATGACCGCCGACGTCACAGCTGGCTGACCTTCTGCATCTACAAGGCCCACTCGTGGTTCTCCCCCGAGTGGTCCGTACCTTCAATTACGTTAAAAAAATGTCCACATCCCACCTGCATGTCCTCCCTTCTGAACCCCTTGCCCCTCCAACGGCAACCATGCCCCTAAGCGCTGCCAGACGCTGGTTTTCGCACGACGAAGAACCGGGGTTTTCATCGCATCTCCCGGTATTCGTTACCCAGAGCGCCTATCAACGCCTCGATGCACATGCCGTCAGCGACCTGGAGCGTGAGGTGGGGGGCGTCCTGGTGGGCGATTGGTCATTGGATGCCGCCACCCGCCAGCAGTTCATTGTCGTGGAGGCGGCCTTGCCCGCACGCTTTACCAGGCAGGGGAGTGTCTACCTTACATTCACCCAGGATAGCCTGGTGGACATCCATGCTGAGATGGATGAACATTTCCCCGATAAACAAATAGTCGGCTGGTACCACACCCATCCCGGTATGGGCGTCTTCCTGTCCCCCTACGACACCTGGCTCCACCGCCATTTCTTTCCCGAACCCTGGCAGGTGGCGTTGGTAATCGAACCGCATTCCACGACCGGTGGTTTTTTCATCCGCCAGATGGATGGGGTTCTGGACGCAGAACGTTACTTCGGCTTCTACGAATTGGACGGTAATTCCGGCCAGAGCGTTGTCCGCTGGAACAATCTGCAGCCGGGATCGGAAGCAGCCGATAAAGATGGAGGTTACCTTCATGAATAGACGTATGCGTACGTACTACTACGCCGTGTTCGGTGCCATCGGCGGGCTGATCGGTTGGCAGGTCAGCAACCTGCTTGGCCTGTCATTCATCACGAATATTTATCTCAGCGAAGCCGTGGTTGGCGCTTTGGTAGGGCTCAGTATCGGTCTGCTGATCGGGGTTGCCGAAGGGCTGCTGACCCTTAACCTCGTCCAGGCAGCCAGGTCAGGAGGCCTGGGTGGCCTGCTTGGTTTGGGCGCCGGGGTCATCGGGCTGCCGCTCAGCGAATGGCTCTTCCAGTCCGTCGGCGCAGGGATGTTGGGGCGCGCCGTGGGTTGGGCTATTTTCGGCCTGCTGATCGGCCTGGCGGAAGGAGTGGGCAGCCGGAGCCAGGTCTGGAAAGGCATGCTCGGCGGGCTGCTGGGCGGCGCCATGGGAGGTTTTTTACTGCAAGGGATCCAGACTCTGCTGAAAGCCTCCCTGCTCGGAAAAGCCATCGGTCTGATCCTGCTGGGAGCCTCGGTCGGCGCTTTCATTTCGCTGATCGTGGTTTTGCTCTCGCGCGCCTGGCTGGAGGTCAAGACCGGCAAGCTCAAAGGTACCGAATTCATACTGGATAAGTTCATGCACCTCCAGGGTCACGCCATCGCCATCGGCAGCAGCCCGCTCAAGTCTGAGATCGTCCTGCCCGACCCGGATATTGCCCCCCAGCATGCCATGCTGACGGGGGACGGCAGCCATTTTACCCTCAAGGATATGAGTCTTTCGGGAACGGTGATCAACAAACGACGCATCGAGCTGGCCCAGCTTACCAATAACTGCACCATCCTTATGGGCAACACAGAAATGGTCTATCACGAGAAGAGGTGGAAATGAATAACCACATGCGATGTTTTCTCGTTGCTCTGGCCTTGCTGCTGGCTTTCGCCCCGCTCCAAACGGCGCTTGCCCAGGATGCCGCCCAGATCCAAATCACCCAGGTGGATAATTCCAGGTTCCCGCAGGTCACCGTGTATGTCTCGGTCACCAATGCCGCCGGTGATCCTCAGGCTGTTGACCCGAACCAGATCCAGATTTTGGAGAACGGCCAATTGATGCAGCCCGGGCAGGTCAGCAGTTCCGGCGCGATCGGTCCCCTCACCACCCTGCTGGTGATGGACGTTTCCGGTAGCATGTACGATGCCGGCAAACTGACCGCCGCCAAAGCTGCCGCGCAGGCTTATATCGAACAAATGCGCCCCGGCGATCAGGCAGGCCTTCTGACCTTCAACACGCAGGTCACTTATCTGCAGCCGCTCACCACCGACCGGGATGCACTCATCCAGGCCATCAACAGTCTGGACGCCCGCGGGGATACTACCATGTTCGATGCGCTCGACCAGGCTGCAAATATATTGCAGGCTGTACCCGGTCGCAAAGCCATTATTGTCCTGACCGACGGGCTGGACAACCGCAGCAAGTCCAACGCCGACCAGGTCATCCAGTCCATCGGTGCGGGCGGTCTCTCCATCTCGACTATTGGTCTGGGCGACCCATCCAAGCTGGGCATCAACTCCGGGCTGGATGAATCCGCTTTGCAATCCCTGGCAGCCCGCGCTGGGGGTGTCTATGGGTACGCCAACGATCCCGAGGCGTTACGCGGGCTGTATGAAAAATATGGCCGGGCCCTGCAAAGCGAGTACAGTATCACCTATACCACCACCGCCACCCTGCGTGATGGTCTCAGCCGCAATCTGGCCGTCTCCTTGGGCGGTTCAGCCTCCACCCACGCCTCCTATAATCCGGGCGGTGTGCTCCCCGAAGTATCCCATGCTGCCTCCTGGCCGGTATTTGTCGCCCTCCTGGTCGTGTTGGTCGGGTTGCTGTTTGTCCCCGGCTTGGCAGGCCGCTTCCGTTCGTCTGCCAACGCCAAAGCGGAGAAGAATACCGCCGGCAAACAGACGCCGCGTATAAAACTCAAGTAAACATATCAAAACTCAACCAAGGCGGCCCATGCAGGGTCGCCTTGGTTGAGTGAATTGGCTGCTTACTATTCACCTTTAAAATCCTTTCGATACACAAGAACATCCTGGATCACCTGAAAATCAAATGACTCGTAAAGCCGAAAAGCGGTATTACGATAACTGTCCGTTTCCACCAATATTTGTCTCGCTCCAAGAGATTGCAGGCGATGCAAACCTTCGGATAGAGCAACACGTCCCAGGGCATAACAGCGAAAATCTTTATGGCAGCCTAAGGGTTCGATCCGGCCTTCTAAAGAATTCTCATTGAACCAGCAGATGCAAAAAGCAGCCAATCGTCCATCCGGGGAT
>CAISEG010000087.1 GCA_903884265.1 uncultured Anaerolineales bacterium
GGCTTGCAAGCCATCGAAAAAGCAAAAGAAGGGAAATACAATGCCATCTTGATGGATGTGCAAATGCCGGAAATGGACGGCTTCGAGGCCACCCGCCGGATCCGTGAATGGGAGGCCAGCCGCCACCAACACATCCCCATCGTTGCCATGACCGCCCATGCTATGAAAGGCGACCGGGAACGCTGCCTGGAGGCAGGGATGGACGATTATGTTAGCAAGCCGCTTGAAATACGGATCCTTCTGGGCGTGCTGGATCGCTGGTTGCAACTTACGGAACCGGAAGGAAAACAGCCTGCTCAAATCAGTAAACCCTTTCCTTCCACACCGCCTTTTATAACGGTTCCTGCTGAACCTCCCGCCCCACCTACAAACGAACTCCCGATGGATATTGAACGCGCCCTCGAACGATTTGGCGGTGACCGGCCTTTCTTGATGGAAATGAGCCAGGATCTGGTTAAAGGACTACCTCAACGTATCGAGGAACTCAAGATCGCCCTCAATACCAAAAACGCCAACGATTTCACCCGGCATGCCCACAATATGAAAGGCGTCTCGGCCAACTTCAGTGCGGATCCAATCACGAAGTTGTCCGCTGAACTTGAAGCTCTTGGCCGCGGGGATGACCTGGCAAGCGCGCCTGGAATACTAGCTTCTCTCGAGCTTGAAGCAGAGCGTCTCGTTAAATTCCTGAAAGAGTCCGGGATCACTTCATAAAGCATAGTTGGCTTTTTCAATAAGGTTATCTTGAACAGGGCTTCCCGTAAACCGGGCAGCCCTGTTCAAATTGAATTTGAACTGCCACCACAGTTTGTGTGACTGGTTGTACAATCACCCCCGAGGTCGATGATGAAACCCTTCCAACTCATTTTCAATTACGCCCGCAAATACACCCTCAGCCTGGTCATCACCGCCATAAGCATGCTGGCCTTGGTAGCCATCCAATTGCTTATCCCATGGATCGTCAAGCTGTTGGTGGCAAATGTCACTGCCCCGGGCGCGAGCTTATCCAGCATGAACTACGTTACCACCCTGGCGCTGATCGTCCTGGCCGCCTATCTCGTACGAGCCGGCCTTTCCTTTGTCCGCTCCTATGTGGCGCATGTGGCTGGCTGGGGCGTGGTAGCGGATGTACGCGAGTACATCTACGAACATATGCAACGCCTTTCGCTTCATTTTTACGAGGATAAACAGGTCGGGCAACTGATGTCCAACGTGGTCAACGATACCGACCTGTTCGAACAACTGATCGCCCACGCCATCCCGGATGTGGTGGTCAATGTAGTCACATTGTTTGGCGTGACCGCCGTCCTGCTCAGCCTGAACTGGAAACTGACCCTGCTCAGCACCATCCCCATCCCACTCGTGGCCTTGTCGCTGCGGGTCTATGCCAAATACGTCCGCCCGGCTTTCCGTAATCGCCAGAAGGTACTGGGCGACTTGAATGCTCTGTTGAACGATAACCTGTCAGGCATCCGCGAGATCAAGGCCTTCACGCGTGAAACCGAAGAAGCCCGGCGCGTCCATGAAGGCATTGAGAATTACCGTAAATCCCAGCTTGGCGCTTTGAAATTAATGGCCACCTTCCAACCATTTGTGGAATTCACCTCTTCGCTTGGGACGTTGATCGTTATTTACTTTGGGGGGCGGTTGGCACTTCAGGGTACGCTTCCCATCGCGGACCTGGTTGCGTTTTTCCTATACCTGCAAAGTTTCTACGCACCCGTACAGAACTTGAGTGGTGCATGGGAGGCCATCCAATCCTCGCTGGCTGGGGCAGACCGGGTGGCTGACCTGATCGCCGAGCCACACGAGCCGCAGAATGTGCGCGGCGCAGGGCCAGTGGCAGGACGGGCTAAAGGCGAATTCGTCTTCAACCACGTTTCTTTTGAATACACCCCCGGCATCCCGGTGCTGGAAGATGTCTCCCTGGAGATACCGGCAAGATCGGTGGTGGCACTGGTGGGGCCTACGGGCGTCGGAAAAACGACCCTGGTCAGTCTCATCCCGCGCTTCTACGATGTAACCAGCGGGGTGATTACCCTGGACGGGTGCGACTTGCGCGAATATACGCTCGACAGCCTGCGCGGACAGATCAGCATCGTCTTGCAGGATGTATTCCTGTTCTATGGGACGGTGCGCGAAAACTTGCTCTTTGGCCGCCCGAATGCGGACGAGACCGAGATGATCGCTGCCGCAAGAACCGCCAACGCCCACGACTTCATCGCTGACCTTCCGGAGGGTTACGACACCCTCATTGGTGAGCGCGGCGTCAAGCTCTCCGGCGGACAGAAGCAGCGCCTTTCCATCGCCCGTGCCATTCTGAAAGACGCTCCGATCCTGATCCTGGATGAAGCGACTTCATCGGTCGATACCGAGACCGAGCAACTCATCCAACAGGCCCTCGAACGCCTGATGCAGGGACGCACCACCATCATCATTGCCCACCGCCTGTCCACCATCCGCAATGCAGATAAGATCGTGGTGCTGGAGGATAAATCCATTCGCGAGATGGGGACACATGAGGAGTTGATCAAATTGGATGGATTGTATAACAGATTGTATTCGGTTCAAAAGTGAGAGCAGTAACTGCTTAAGTCCTTACTACCGCAACTTACGGTTTAGCAATCCATATTAAGAGAAGCCTCCCAAAATGGGAGGCTTCTCGTCTGATACTGTCAGTTATTATTATAGGATAGATACCTTAAAAGGCCCTAAAATGCCCAAAAATATTCTGTTCTTCAATAAATCGGCTTTTTATTTTTGCACTAGAGGTATTCTTTTAATTGTCTTGCCCTTCGTGGGTGGCGCAATCGCCGTAAGGCCTTTCCCTCGATTTGGCGGATACGCTCGCGTGTAAGGCCAAATTTCTCCCCCACTTCCTCAAGTGTGTATGACACACCTGTATCCAACCCGAAACGCAGACGCAGGATGCGCGCCTCGCGCGGTGTCAAAGTGCCCAGAACCTCGTCGATCTTCTCCTTGAGCATGGACTGGTAGACGCTCTGCATCGGTGTGGGGGTTAATTCATCTTCAATGAACATTCCCAGTTCGGATTCCTCATCGTCCCCGACAGGACTCTCGAGCGAAAGCGGTAACCAGGAAACCTGGAGGATCCATTTCACTTTTTGCAGATCCAGACCCAGTTCCAACGCCAACTCTTCTGGTGTAGGGACGCGTCCAAGACGCTGTTCCAGGTCATGGGTAGCCTTGTAGGTCTGCCTGATACGGTCGCTCATGTGGACTGGGACGCGGATGGTACGCGCCTGGTCAGCGATGGCGCGCGTGATGGTTTGCCTGATCCACCAGGTGGCGTAGGTCGAGAAACGAAAACCCTTATGCACATCATATTTCTCAACCGCTTTCATCAAGCCCAGGTTGCCCTCCTGGATCAGGTCCAGAAAATGCACGCCGCGTCCCATATATCGTTTGGCAATGCTGACTACCAGGCGGGTATTGGCCTTGATGATATGCTCCCGGGCGATGATCCCATCCTGCACCATGGCTTCCAGGCGTTGCCGCTCCAGGCTCCTCTTGCGGACAGGGTGGCAAAGTAAATCGGTCCTGGCTTTGCGCCCATCCTCAATGCGGACAGCTATTTCGAATTCCTCTTCGGCTTTGAGCAATGGGACGCGCGCCATTTCCTTGAGATACATGCCCACTGTATCGTCGCTGGAATAATCGCTCACCACCGGTTCCGGTTCAACCATGTTTTCCAGGCCCGGTACAGCTAAAAGGTCGGAAGGAGGGGAATCGAGTACTTCAGGGTCTACCACATCCACGCCTCGATGCCGCAGGGCCAACATAATGACAGACAACCGCTCGGCATCCTCGCCGACTTCGGGAGAGACTTCCAACAGGTCGTCGGTTGTCAAATAGCCCTGCACGGAGGCTTTCTCCATAAGCAGGCTCAGAACTTCCAGGTTGCGATGTCGTCGGTCAAGTGGCGCCATTGATTACCCTCCTCGCCAGGCGCGTCCTACTTCAACAGGTCCTTCAACACCGCGAACGGCGAATCGGACTCGGACCGGTGCCCGCAATCGGCCTTATTAAGGTTTTCGCCGCAGACCGGGCACAGCCCTTTACAGTCCGGTCGACATACCGGGCTGATTGGGAATTCAAGCAAAGCATATTCTCGTAATAGCGGCTCCAGGTCAATCTGGGCATCCTCCGGCACAAGCAGGCCGGAATCGGTGATGTTGCTTTTGTCGAAAGCATACAGGTCGGAAAACGACCATTTTAAACCTTGGGAAAAAGTCCCCAGGCAGCGGACGCATTCTACGTCGGCTGTGGCTGCGAAATCGCCCTGTAGCAGTAATCCCTGCTGGGTGCGGTCAAAACGCGCCATACCGGTAAAATTCGCCAGGGTCAAATCCTCCCCAAGCCGCATCTTTTCGTATTCGAAATTAAAATCACGGCGGGTACCGATCGGCGATTTGATCAGGAATCCGACGTTGAGCCGCAAAGGACGACGAAGGTTGGTCACATCAATACTTCTATACGCAAGTTTGGGATAGTATTCATTCTAGCACAGCGGAGACTCAAAGTCAAGAAATCTTTACGGTTTGAACACGTATTCAGCAAAGTATCGCCTGAAAACCCAAACTGAAATCGCTCAATCTCCAAATTTTTCTGTTCAGATAGTTCGAGAATCATGGAAAAGCCGCAAAGCTTCTAAATATCATAATAGTAGTGGTAATTATTGACTTTTCGAGAAAATGTTCTTATACTGTTAATAGATATTCGCCAATAGTTAGATGGAGGATGTGGAAATGGAGCAACATCCCTGGTTGGCCCATTACGATAACGGTGTCCCGTACACGATCGACTATCCTTCCGTTCCCATCTACTATTTCCTGGAAGAGTCAGCCAGGAAATATCCCGACCAGCCCTGTACCATCTTCAAAGGCGAAGTGATCACCTTCCAGGAAATGGATGCCATCACCGATACATTAGCGGCGGCCCTGGCAGGCATGGGCGTTGGGAAGGGTGATCGGGTGGGGATCTTCATTCCCAACACGCCGCAGTTCGTCATGGTCTACTTTGGGATCCTTAAGGCAGGCGGAGTAGTGGTGGCCATCAACTCGATGTACACACCACCTGAGATCGTCTACCAGGCCAACGATGCCGGTATTGAGGTCATGTTTGTGATGAGCAACTTCTACAAGACGATGAAGACCGCCCAACCCAAGACAAAGATCAAAACGTTGATCGTGACAAATATCAAGGAAACCCTGCCACCAGCGATGAAAGTCCTTTTCACACTCCTCAAGGAGAGAAGAGGCGGCTTCCGGGTGAAATTGGCTGCCGGTGATATCTGGCTTCAGGACCTTCTCACAAAGTATAAACCCGAAGACCGGCCCCACCTTAATATCGGCCCGGATGACATCGCGTTGTTGCAATACAGCGGCGGTACCACCGGCATCTCCAAGGGGGCAGTGGTCATGCACAGCAACCTGGTTGCAAATTCCCTCCAAATCGATTATTGGATGCCTGGCATGGTACCCGGGAAAGAAATCGTTCTGATGGCCATCCCGCTTTTCCACGTATACGGCATGGTGGCAGGAATGCTCTTTGCCCTCTCATTGGGCGCCAGCTTGGTGATGGTACCCAACCCGCGTGACATGCCGGATCTGTTGGGTAATATCAGGAAATTCCGCCCAACCGTCTTCCCCGGCATCCCCTTGCTTTATAACGCCATCAACAACCATCCAGACGTCATTGCCGGAAAATATGACCTGGGCTCGATCAAAGCCTGCATCTCCGGCTCAGCTCCGCTGATGCGTGACACGAAGGAACGCTTCGAAGCGCTCAGTGGTGGCAAGGTCGCCGAAGGGTATGGGCTTTCGGAAGCTCCTACCGCCACCCACTGCAACCCTTTGTGGGGGATGAATAAAACCGGCTCGATCGGGATGCCCTTCCCCGACGTGGATGCAAAGATCATCAACATGGATGACTGCAATACCGAGATGAAGACCGGCGAGATCGGTGAACTGGTCATCCACGGCCCGCAGGTGATGAAAGGCTATCACAATATGCCTGGCGAAACAGCCCTCCACCTGCGAAAGTTAAAAGACGACAAACTGTGGCTCTTCACCGGCGATATCGCCAGCATGGATGAGGATGGCTATTTCTATATTGTAGATCGCAAGAAGGAACTGATTAAACCCGGCGGGGAACAGGTCTGGCCGCGCGAAGTGGAAGAGGTCATCTCTGCCCATCCAAAAGTATTGGAAGTTGGCGTGGCCGGCATACCCGACCCCCTCCGGGGAGAGGTGGTAAAGGCCTGGGTGGTGGTCAAGCCTGGCCAAACCATGACCGAGAAGGAGATCAAAGTTTGGTGTAAAAAGAGCCTGGCAAGATTCAAGATTCCCAGGCAGGTGGAGTTCCGTTCTGAATTGCCAAAAACCACCGTCGGCAAGGTCTTGCGCCGTGAATTGGTAAGACAACACCTGGAGGCGGGTGGCAAGCAAAAAACAGGACGCACATTCGTAGGGTAAGACAAACAAAACTCCCGCAGGTCTTTCGATCCTGCGGGAGTTTTCCGTTAGTTAAGTTCTTCTGGGCAAAATAGATTATTAAGAGGGAAAAATCCGCCCATCCCATTGACCTTTAGTAGAGAAATTCCGGAATAACTTAGCGGATCTTAAACATCGTCAGTAATTTCATGGCCAGGTTCAGATCGCCAGCCAGTTTAAGCTTGCCTGCCATGAAGGCTTGCATGCCATCCAGTTCACCGGTGAATATCTTAACGTAATCGGCTGAATCAGCAGTCAGTGTCATCTTGGGGCTGGGGTGCGTACCCTTTTCAGTAGTGCATTTGCCATCTTTCATCGTAGCAAACCAGTCACCTGCTTCAGCACCGCTGAATTTGAACTGGATGACCGCATCCAGGCCTGGAGCTTTTTCCGGAAGGAAGGCTTTCGGCATTTTGGACATAAGTTCAGCAACTGTTAGAGCCATATCATTCTCCTTTGATTTTGGGTTCATTGCGAAGCGCATTTTTGAGAAGCAATCTCCTCGCATTCCCAAAGCTGGCTTGGGCGAAGGCGCTCCCGTAATTATAACGGTTATTGCAAGTTCTCGAAAATCGCCGCCGCGCCCATGCCTCCTCCGATGCACATCGACACCATTCCATACTTCGATTTACGGCGTTCCATCTCGTAGATCAATTGGGTGGTCAATTTTGCGCCAGTGCAGCCAAGTGGATGGCCGAGAGCGATCGCGCCACCGTTGACGTTGACCCTATCCATATCCAGACCAACTTCGCGCGCCACTGCCACAGACTGTGCAGCAAAGGCTTCGTTTAGTTCGATCAGATCTATGTCTTTTAATAACAGGCCAGCCAATTTAAGCGACTTTGGGATGGCAACCACCGGTCCGATGCCCATCACCTCCGGCGGAACACCGCCGACTGAGAAGGCCACAAAGCGCGCAAGCGGTTTCAGTCCCAACGCCCTGGCTTTTTCGCCAGACATGATCACGACCCCTGCGGCCCCATCGGACACCTGGGAAGAATTGCCCGCCGTTACCGTACCGCCATCTTTGAAAGCCGGTTTAAGTTTGGCAAGCGCCTCCAGGCTGGTATCGGAGCGCGGGCCTTCATCCCGTTTTACCGTGAAATTCTTCGTCAACGGTTTACCGTCTGCTCCGAGTTCCTTCAGCTCAACATCGATCGGAACCAGTTCTGGATCGAACCTGCCTGAATTGACTGCCGCGGAAGCCCGCTGGTGGGAACGCAAGGCAAAGGCATCTTGATCCTCGCGGCTTACCTTGTATTTTACCGAGATATTCTCGGCGGTCAGGCCCATATTGGTATAGTATTGCGGAAGTTCCGCCGCGAAGTAAGGGTTCACCGAGAATTTATAACCCATCATCGGCACCATGCTCATCGATTCTACGCCGCCGGCAATTGCCACTTCGATCTGGCCGGAGAGGATCGCATAGGCTGCATGAGCGATGCTCTGGACTCCGGATGAGCAATACCGGTTGATCGTTTCACCCGGCACCGAATCTGGTAGGCCGGCACGTAGGGCAACCATGCGCGCCATATTCAAGCCCTGTTCTCCCTCCGGGAAGGCACAGCCTAGGATGACATCCTCGATCTCTTTTGGATCCAGGCTCGGGGTCCGGGCAAGTAATGCTTTAATGACCGCGGTAGCCAGCTCATCCGGGCGGACAGTTGCCAGTCCGCCACGTTTGGCCTTACCAACGGGAGTACGTACGGCAGCTACGATTACTGCTTCATGTGACATTTTTACCTCCTAATTCCTTAATGGCCTGCCGGTCTGGAGCATGTTGAACAGGCGCGCCTGGGTTTTTTCCTCGCCGCACAAGGAAAGGAAAGCCTCGCACTCCAGGTCGAGGATGTACTGCTCGCTGACCCAGGTTGGGCGGCTTAGGTCACCACCGGCCATGACATTGGCAAGTTTCCCGGCAATCAAGCTATCGTACTCCGTGATGTACTTGCCTTCTTTGTACGTCCAGGCGCCAATTCGCAGCGCCGCAAGAGCCTCCCGCCCGCCGGCATAGATCAGTTCTGGCGCAGGCGGATGGTAACCAGAGGCAGCCATGTGCATGGCCTCCCGTTTGGCTTCCGTCAGCAGGTGTTCATGATTGATCACGACCCTGTCAGCTGGACCCAGAAAACCCATCTGGCGGGCTTCCTCAGCGCTGGTCGCCACCTTGGCCTGTCCGATTTCCTCAAAGACCCGCTGGAGGAACGGGAAGATGTCGACACCCGGCACACGCATGCCCGGGTTGATGATGCGGCGCATCAGTTCCTTTGTACCGCCACCTGCGGGGATGACCCCTACGCCCAGTTCAACCTGTCCGATATAGGTCTCTGCCGCAGCCACTACTCGGCTGCCGTGCATGGTAATTTCGCAACCTCCACCCAAGGTCATTCCCGCCGGGGCGATCACAACCGGTTTGGAGAAATAGCGCATGCGCATGTTGAGGTTCTGGAATCTCTTTACCACTTGCTCAAGCATGACCCACTGCTGGGACTTGGCGCCCATCAAGATCATGCCGATGTTCGCGCCTGCGCTAAAGTTTTCGCCTTCGTTACCGATCACTACCCCATCGAACTCCTTTTCAGCACGGTCGAGCCCCTCTTCAACAATGGTAAAGATGTCATCATCCAGGGCATTCATCTTGGTGTGGAACTCAACCAGCGCCACCCCATCCCCAATATCATATAACGACGCCCCGGGGTTTTCGTTGATGACCTTTTTAGCCTTCTTTAGATCGCCCAACACGATCAGTCCCGGTGTTTTTGGGATGGATACATATTTCTGCCTGGTCACATCATACACACCAACCTTGCTGCCGCCTTTGTACTTGTAGAACGTTTCGCATCCCGCCTTGAGCATGTCTGCCACCCATTTGGCAGGCGCATAACCGGTGGCTTTCATTTCCCTTGCCGTCTCTTGAACACCCAGCATATCCCAGATCTCAAAAAGCCCGGCTTCGTGCTGGAAACCCCAGCGGACGGCATCATCGATCGGTTTGGGTGTATCGGCTACTTCAGGGATGATCACCGAGGCATACTGAAATCCTTGGAAGGTGAGTGCCTTGATCAATACTGCAGCGCGGTCGCCTTCACCCAGGATCACTTTCAACCGATCCCCCAAACCTTCAATATCCCTGGCTTTCCCAACCGAGTCGAAGCGCGGTTTTGACGGAGCGGTATGCTCCAGCGTTTTCAGGTCAAGCGACCAAAATTCCTTTTTGCCTTCATCGGTGCGGACTTCCTTGTAAAAGCCGACTTTTGTCTTATTGCCCAGCCAGCCGCGTTCGATCATGCTATGTACCAGCTTGGCAGGTTCTTCAGCCGTCAGGGACGGCATGGCATATTTATCGTAAGGGATGGCTTCCTTCAGGTTTATCCCGACATGCTCCCACACATCCACACCAACCAGATCGATTAAGCGGAAGGTGGCTGTTTTTGGGTGACCCATCAAAGGCCCGGTAAGCGCATCCACCTCATCCACAGTGTAGCCGTTTTCAAGAATGTAATTCAAGGCAAACGCGCCTGTCCCGAAGGCAACCCTGTTGCCGATGAAGTTGGGTGTGTCTTTGCACTGGACAATACCCTTACCCAGGCGGAACTCACCAAACCAGGCCATGAACTTGATCACCGCGGGCAAAGTGTCGCTGGTCGGGATGATTTCAAGAAGTTTCAAATAGCGTGGTGGATTGAAGAAATGCGTACCCAGGAAGTGTTGCTTGAAACCTTTCGAACGACCATCAGCGATTTCCTTGATCGGGATCCCGGATGTGTTCGTGGTGATGATAGTCTCTGGCTTGCGGATGGCGTCAATGCGTTTCATCAGGTCTTGCTTGATCTTCAGATTCTCAACAATGGCTTCAACGATCCAATCTGCCTTGGCAAGGGCTTCGAAATCATCTTCGAGGTTGCCCAATATGACAAGTGTCGCCAGATCGGAAGCCATTAAATTTGCCGGGCGGGCTTTGATGCACCGGTCCCAGCCTTCATTGACAATGCGGGTGCGTACCGTCTTATCCTTCAGGGTCAGTTTCGCCGCCTCTTCCTCAGGTTTGAGTTTGTTCGGAACGATGTCTAGCAACGTCACCGGAAGGCCCACATTTGCCAGATGCGCAGCGAGCGCCGCGCCCATCGTCCCTGCGCCGACAACGACCACGGAATGAATTTTATAGTTCATAGTTTCTCCTCCGTTTCCATCACCTTTCCGTGCCCAATCCTTTCCCTCTTCCAAGGAAAAATACAAAGAATTTGGATCGAAGCCCCGGGTGAGGGTTGGTGATCTCCAAGAGATTATCTCAACTCGCTTGAGCGGTAGCCCAGGATCTGCCGCGCCACCACCAGACGGTTGATCTGGCCGGTACCTTCATAAATATCACTGATCTTGGCATCCCGGAACCACTTTTCCAGCAAATACTCGCAGCTGTAGCCAAGCGGTCCCATGATCTCCACCGCCTTCTGGGTGATCCTGTTGACCACATCACCCGCGCGGACCTTGGACATGGAGGATTCCAGCGAGTTCGGTTTGCCGTTGTCCATCATCCAGACCGCCTTGAGCACCAGCCACCAGGCTGAACGAAGTAGGATCTCCATTTCAATTACTTCTTTTTCAACAGAACTCAGTTTCTGGCGCGGTAATCCATAACGGATTATGATACCGCGCTCAGCCAGCATTTCCTTGAGCAATTCAAGAGTAGCCCGCGCCAGGCCGATAGCCTGCGCGGCAACGATTGGCCGGGTTGCATCGAAAGTCGCCATGGCTCCTTTAAAGCCGGTGGTGGCCTGATCTTTAACGACTTCCGGACTGCCGAGGATGTTTTCGAACGGGACACGGCAATCTTGCAGAACGATGGATACCGTATCACTGGCGCGGATGCCGAGTTTATGTTCCATTTTCAAAACCTGGCAGCCGGCTGTTTTTGCCTCCACCACGAATGGGCGCATTCCGGCACGTCCTGCCGACTTGTCGATCGTCGCCCAGACGACGACAAAACCTTCCGAGTCAAGCATGGCCTTATGTCCGGCAGTGACGAAAATTTTCTCGCCGTTCAGTAACCATTCTTTTTTTTCTTGATCCAGCACTGCCGTGGTGCGGATGGCTGACGTGTCCGAGCCACATTGCGGTTCGGTCATGCACATGGCGTCGAATACCGGTGTCTCTCCCCGGAAGCGCTTAAGGAAGCGCTCCTTCTGTTCCGGTGAACCGGTGGCAGAGACTGCCGCCGATCCCAGCATGCCACCGGGCGTGCACAGGTAAATTCCGGCGTCGCCCCAGGAAAGCATCTCCACCATCACCGCCAGGCGCTGAAAGCCAAAACGCGGGCCTTCCTTTTTTTCTGATGGCACCATCGAACTGCCGCCCATGGCCCGCGTTGCCGTATGCATAAAATTGATGTAATCCCAGGGGATCTCATGCTCGTGCTCGTCAAAGTAACGTGAGACCGGGCGCATCATATTGACCGCCACTGTTTCGACGACAAGCCGGGTTCCGGCTATTTTTTCGGGAATTTCAAAGTCGATCATTGTTAGCCTCCTTTGGCGCTATACCATGGCAAGCCCGGTAAAAGTTGCGAACCCGCGTCCGTTGCGCATCCACAATTCGACCGGGTGCTCCCGGATATACCCATGACCCCCCAGGATCTGCACAGCGCGGTCCGTGACCATCATCGTCATATCGATTGCGCCGGTGATTGCAAGATAAGCTTTCTGGCTGGCGTCTTCTTTCTTGTTATCGATGGCCCAGGCTGCTTCCCAAACCAACAGGCGGATGGCTTCGATCTCGGTTGCCATCTCGGCCAGCATGAAGGCGATGGCTTGTTTCTGGGCCACCTTCACTCCAAATACATCCCGGTCCTTGGCATAGTCACGCGAATATCCAAATGCTGCCTTTGCCACCCCGATAGCCATCGCCGCCACCGCTACGCGGCTGCCATCCAGCACCGGAGCAAAATCGCCAGGCAGGAGATTGGCTTGTGGGATCTTCACACCTTCCAGTGTGACCCTGAAGAACGGGATGGCATTGAGACCCATGAATTTTTCACGTGCCTCCCCAATCTTCAACCCGGTCATGCCTTTCGGGACAATAAATGCTTTTGTCTCATTATTCAACCTGGCATAGGCGACCATCGCCTCGGCCTTGTCCGCAAACGGAACAAGAGTCTTCTCGCCGGTTAGGATATAGTTGTCGCCTTCAGCCATGGCGGTTGTCTTCAGATCGTTCGGGTCAAAATCGAAAGCGGGCTCGATAAGCGCAGCTGAGTAAGGTTTCCAGTCCGCTTCGATGATCGGGGGTAAGTACTGCTTCTTCTGCTCCTCGCTGCCAGCTAGCAGGACAGGCAAAGCGAACAGAGCCGGTGCCCCGACCGCCATGGCTCCCGCCAGGTCACCACAAGCCAGTTCCTCAACAGCCAGTGCGCCTGTCAAAGCGGAGCGCTCACCGAATCCACCGTAGGCTTCGGGAATGGAAGCCTGCAGAATGCCGAGTTCCCAGCCTTTACTGATCAACTTGGAAGAGAGTTCTTTATTCTCCTCGGCCTCATGGGCCGCTTTCCGCAAGTCATTTGAAGCGTAACGGCTGACAGCATCGATCAGCATTTTTTGTTCTTCAGATGGTTCAAAAGAATACATGGCTCCTCCTTTTGGTTTCAGGTATCAGTTTCATAGAATCAGATTGACGGTTTTCTCCAGTTCCAGCCACCGCTTTTTTGGGGGTGAGGTATTCCGTGAAAATTACCGGCATTCTGGAACTCTCTCTCTCAAATCGGTTTGACTGTCTTTGCGACCGGATCGTTGATACGTCGATAGCGGGTGACCACCGGGCCATCATTGGATTCCAGTTCATCCACATTGACTACACGCAGCAGGCCGTGCTGGTGAAGATATTCCACATGCGCTCCGGCCTCCTCGATCGCCAGCAGGACGTGGTATCCGTTCACTTTGCCAAACAGTTTCGCGGCAACCTCGGCGATGGTGTGGGGTTCGGCCAGGAACTCCAGGGTAAGCCCCAACCGGTCGGTATGCCTTTGGCGGATCTCAGCCAGGCGCCCCGGAAGATCACGGATCGGTTCATCGTGACCGGCCAATGTGATGGACGGAACGCCAGCCCATTTTTCAAGCAGGGAAAGAGAATCAAGATAGTGTCCCAGCCCGGTGGAGAGGGTCAACCGCTCAGGACTCTGGTGGGGAGAGATCTTGCCGAGAACATGATCACCGCTGAAGAGGATGTCGTCCAGGCGGATGACCACATGCCCGGGGCAGTGCCCCGGTACATGCAGCATTTCAAAAGAGCCTAGGCGCATTCCTTTGGCTTCGAATGTAAAATTTACCTTTACCGAATGGGAAAGCAGTTTATTAACGCGGTATATGTTGAGTACTTCTTCGCGCTTATCCTCCGGGACACCCGACTCGATCAGATAGGCTTTCAGCCGTTTCTCCGCAATGGCTACGCGCTCTTCGTACCTGGTCAAGTTGGCCAGGTCGAGTTCATGGATGCCGATGAGAGCATTTGTACGCCCTTCCAGGAAGACAAGACCGCCGAAATGATCGATATGACCATGGGTAATAAGGATGTAGCTCAGGTCTTCAATACGAATCGCCCGCCCGGCTGCGCGGCTGGCTTGATCGAACCCGTCTACCAGGTGGGCATTGGAATCGCCAAAACCGGATCCAGTGTCTATCAGTACGATAGCGTCCTTCACCAGGACCAGGTAGGCATTTGCCCACAGGTCTGGGAACACCTTCATGGGGATGCGGAAAATCCGCGCCCCGCCTCTGGTCTCAAATTCCTGGAAAGAATGGATGGGCTTGGCAGAGAGGTTATCCATTGTCAACGTCTCCGTAATCCATCCAATACAAGCGCGGCAAAGCGGTCTGATATTTGCCCACTGGAAAAGAGGCCGTCAGGGCGGTACCACGTGATCGTCCAGTTCATCACACCCAGCAAGGCCCGCGCCGCCATTGCCGGGTCCGTCTCGTGGAATACACCGCTTTCCACACCCTCCTGGATCAGATCGCGCCACAACCGTTCAAAACGGTCGCGGCGCGGGATGTGCCGATCACGATATTCCGGGTCAAGGGAACGGTGTTCGAGCAGCAGCACTGACGTCAGGTCTGAGTGCTCGTCCAGGCTTCCTAAGTAGACCCCCATCGCCTGGCGTAATTTCTCGTCGGCTGGGAGTTCCTGGGCCAGAACGCCTGATAAACGTTCGATCAGTATATCCAGTGCTTGATCGAGAAGTGCAAGCAGGATTTCCTGTTTGCTTGAAAAATGATGATAGAGACTGGCCTTTTGCAGGTTGACCGCTTTGGCAATATCCTGCATCGAGGCAGCATGATATCCTTTCTGACGGATGACCTGAGCAGCAGCTTTTAGAATCTGATCGCGATTCATAATAAACCTACCGACCGGTCGGTAGTATAAGAATACCAGAATTGGAATTGAGAGTCAATACCCGCCCTTAATGTCTCCTAAATATCTACCCCTCCTGGTTCACATCAGCCCTCTTCTGGCAATTTCCGGGTCTTTCAATTAGATTTTCAGCAAGCTGGACCCTGATGCACTTGGTGGGTAGCCCCTGCCCATTAACCGGTAGGTGTGGTTTATTCAACCCTCCCCAGAACCTTTAAAAGATCGCGCATGTGCATCAATTGATGACCGTAGATGGCACTTATCATTGTCTCAACCGTCACTTCCCCCAATGCCGGGTGCCGCCCGATTTTGTCCAACTCTTCTGGGCCAAGTGTCTTCACCCACTCAATGGTCTGTTGACGGGCTTGTCCAAGCAAGTCGAGTAGAACCGGTGGTGATTGCCCTTCTAGCTGGCTTTGTTCATCCGCATTAAAGCGATCGATGTCGAAATCGGGTGGGGCGCCTGAACCTCCCCTGGCGACATCTCGCGCCAGGTCAAGGAGCTGCCTCTCTGCCGATACAAAATGCGCAAACAAATGGCGAACTTGCCAGCTGGGTTCGTGGTAGAGCAGTCTCTGACATTGTTCCGCTGTTAATGCTTTCAGGATCTCAAAGGTTTTTCGTTGGCCTTTCTCCAATTTTGTTACTAACGCAACTGCTCTAGGGTGTGTCATGAATTGGAATCCCGGTTTTTTAAGTGTATGAACGGGATTTCTACTAAAAAAACATCCTCGGAGTTTTAACCACAGATTTAATCCTCATGCTTGCCGTCGCAGAAAGGTTTATTCGTAGATTTTCCACAGCGGCACAAGGTCACGCGGTTGCGGATTTCATAGACGGTCCCATCTGCCGCCTCGATCGGGATTCCGCCGCGTACCCAGATCGGACCGAGCACCTGTTTGACCCGGTCGATCTCCAGGCCGATGGACGGTTCAAATTTGGGTTCGAGCAATTTTCCGTTTTTATCGTGCAGCACAAGCCGCCCCGCAGGGCAGTCCCATACTTCCTGGAGGGCAATTCCCCTGGCTTTGGGATCGTCTGAATCCCGTGTGTTATCCCAAACACCGCCAGCCCGGTCGCAGAAGCGCGCGTTGGCGCACAGGGCAACCACATCGGTCAGGACAAGTTCCGGTCCTTTCGTCTCTGGCTCGACCTGTTCGATAAAAGGTTTCCGGCTGGCTGTTTCGGTTCCGTCGAAAAAGATTTCGCTGTGGGTCATATCGCAAAAAGGTTTATTCTTGGAAAAACCGCACCGGCACAAGTCGTATTCTTCCTGCGCTGGGTAATCTTTGCCTTTCTGCCATCGGACAGATAA
>CAISEG010000088.1 GCA_903884265.1 uncultured Anaerolineales bacterium
CTGATCCTCAAGATCATGGACACGGTCACCATCCCGGTCATGGCCAAATGCCGCATCGGTCATTTTGTGGAAGCGCAAATCCTCGAAGCCATCGGTGTGGATTACATCGACGAGTCGGAAGTACTGACCCCGGCAGACGAGGAGAACCACATCCTGAAGCACAACTTCAAGGTCCCCTTCGTATGCGGCTGCCGCAACCTGGGTGAGGCCCTGCGGCGGGTTGGCGAGGGCGCGGCCATGATCCGTACCAAGGGTGAAGCTGGCACCGGGGATGTGGTCGAGGCGGTCCGTCACGCCCGTGCCGTTCTGGGCGAGATCCGCCGCCTGACCACCATGGCTGACGAAGAATTAATGGCCTACGCCAAGACGATCGGCGCGCCCTACGAACTGGTCAAAGAGACCAAGGAACTGGGCCGTATGCCGGTGGTCAACTTTGCCGCGGGCGGTGTGGCCACTCCTGCTGACGCGGCCCTGATGATGCAACTGGGTGTGGATGGTGTCTTTGTGGGCTCTGGTATCTTCAAATCCGGTGACCCGGCCAAGCGCGCCGCCGCCATCGTCAAGGCTGTGACACACTACACCGACGCATCCATCCTTGCGGAAGTCAGCAAAAACCTCGGCGAACCAATGGTGGGACGCAACATTTCCCAGATGCCGGAAGCTGAAAAGATCGCGGGAAGAGGTTGGTAGATTTGTAGAGGCTTGATATTGTGCCCTTATGGGAAGAAATATGAAAATCGGGGTCTTGGCAATCCAGGGTGATTTTGCCGAACATATCGTCATGCTCAAGCGCATCGGCGTTGAGACCGCTGAAGTGCGCCTGCCGTCCCACCTCGACGGGCTGGACGGTCTGATCGTGCCGGGCGGTGAATCAACCACCATAGGCAAACTTTCCATGGATTTTGGTCTGCTGGAACCGTTACGCGCGTTTGGCAAAACGCACGCCATCTGGGGCACCTGCGCGGGAGCCATCTTCCTCTCAAAGGACGCCCGCCGCAACCAGCCCCTGCTTGGCATCATGGACATCACCGTCGAGCGCAACGCCTTTGGCCGCCAGGTGGACTCGTTCGAAGCCGACCTTTCCATCCCTGAACTGGGCGAAGGTGGCCCTTATCACGCCATCTTCATCCGTGCCCCGATCATTGAGTCGGTTCAGGGGGATACCGTGGTCATGTCGACCCTGCCGGATGGACGGATCATCGCCGCCCGGCAAAGGAAACTGCTCGCAACCTCGTTCCACCCGGAATTGACCCACGATTCACGCTTTCACCAGTATTTTCTATCCTTGGCCAAATGACTGTTCGCTCACTCGACTTCCTGGATATTCCTCTCCTGTCCCGCTACCGGCGCGATGTTCTGCCGCTCTATAGCGCCAGCATCTTGACGCGCGGCAACCCGCTTGGGGCACTGGCCTTGCTATCGTATTTGAATCCGCGGCGGTACATTTATACCGCGATTGCCTCGGAAAATGGTGACTCGCTGATGGGGCAGATTATTTTGAATGAAGATGAAACCTCCGCCCGGCTGACCTTCCTGGCTCCCACGGAGAACCTCAACGCTTTAACACTGTCTCTCCTAGATCACCTGACCATACAAGCCGGGGAATGGGGAGCTTTCCACTTGCTGGCTGAAGTGGATGAAGATTCCCCGGCCTTCCGATTACTGCGGCAGGCAGGTTTTGCCCTGTATGCCTGGCAACGCGTTTGGAAATTACCCAAACTGGAAGCCCCCGGTGAAAATAGTTCCTGGCGTGAAGCCAATGAGACCGACTGGCCTGCCGTTCAATCGCTGCACGGACAGATCGTCCCGGCCTTGATCCAACCTGTGGATGTTCTGCCCAGGCAGGCTTCAGGTCTGGTGTGCCGCCAGGATGGGAACCTGCAGGCCTACGTTGCGGTCAACAGTGGACCCGCAGGTGTCTGGATCCAGCCACTCGTCCCCCCCGATTCAGGCTGCGGGCCTGAACGGCTGGCCGGGCTGTCAGGCTGGGGCGGCCGCCCGGTTTACGTCTGTGTGCGTTCCTACCAGGCCTGGCTCGAAACCGTGCTCGAGGACCTGGGCGCCAAGGCCGGGCCGCGCCAGGCGGTGATGGTCAGACGTCTGGCGAAATTACAGAAAGTCGAAGAAAAAGTGTCTGCACTGGACAAGGTTTTGGTCAAGCCCGTTGCACCGGTGGCGCGTGTTGCGGCCGGCAAGGACACTCATTCGGAAAAGTGATATAAAGAGAGCATGACTCAACTCAAGATCACCGACGACCTCGACGCCCTGCTCGGCATCCTGCCCGGCAATATCGTCGAAGCCGTCCACAAAGCCAATGATTACGATAACCTGCTCGAGATCATCCTCGACCTTGGGCGCGTCCCCACGGCGCGCTACGTTCAGGGCGAGACAGTACTGATCAACAAGGAAATTACACGCGCCGAACTGGACCACGTGGTTGAGCGCATCGGGGAATTTGATGGGGACAACCGCGCCGGCCTCGAGCGCACCCTGCACCGCATTTCCTGCCTGCGCAACCGGCGCGGGCACATCGTCGGTCTCACCTGCCGCGTCGGCCGCGCCGTTTACGGGACGGTGGATATCATCCAGGATATCGTTGAGTCAGGCAAGAGCATGCTCATCCTGGGTCGCCCGGGTGTGGGCAAGACCACGCTCCTGCGCGAGGCCGCCCGCATCCTGGCAGAATCAAAACGCGTCATCATCGTGGATACCTCCAACGAGATCGGCGGCGATGGCGACGTTCCGCATCCGGCAGTTGGCAAGGCCCGCCGCATGCAGGTGCGTGAACCCATGCTCCAGCACGAAGTGATGATCGAGGCAGTGGAGAACCACAACCCTGAAGTCATTGTGATCGACGAGATCGGGCGCGAACTGGAAGCTGCCGCGGCCCGCACCATTGCCGAGCGCGGCGTCCAGCTTATCGGCACGGCCCATGGCCGGACGATTGACAACCTGCTGCTCAACCCGACCCTCTCCGACCTGATCGGCGGGATTGAAGCCGTGACCCTTTCGGATGAAGAAGCGCGCCGGCGCGGCACCCAGAAAACAGTGCTCGAACGACGCTCACCACCCACCTTCGACGTGCTGGTCGAGATCCAGCAGCGGGACCGTTTCGCCGTCCACATGGACATCGCCGCCTCGGTCGATTCGCTCCTGCGCGGTTATCCACTCCCGCCTGAGATCCGCAGCCGGGAGCCGGATGGCAAGATCCACATTGAGAAGACCAAGCCCAACCCGAAGTCCAAACCGGATTCAGAATTCCGTATCGAGAACGGGAATACCACCGGCCCGCGCCGCAATTCGATCCGCCCAGATCCATCCGACACTGCCAGGCAGTCCACCGCCCCGGCGGCAGGGGGGCACAGCGTCCTTGCTGGCAATGGCCTTGCGTCCGTAGCGCCTGAATCCCACCGCACTCCGCTCCAGCCAGTGCGTGTCTACCCGTTCGGCGTGGCGCGCGACCGCTTGACCCAGTTAGCCAAGCGTATGGGCGTCCCGGCAATTTTTGTAAAAGACGCCGGCGAGGCGGATGTGCTAGTAACGCTGCGTTCCTACTACCGTGACCGCCAGCAAGCCGTGATGCAAGCTGAACAGCGTGGTTTGCCCATCTTTGTGTTGCGGGCCAACACAGTCAGCCAGATGGAACAGTTTTTAAGCGATCTTTTCAATTTGTCTGAAACCGTTCCCCCGGCTGACGAGATGGACGATGTTAAACTGCAAGCGCAGGCCGCCATTGCCGCCGTCCTGAACGGCGAGCGCTGGGTGGACCTGCCGCCCGGCCCATCCATGGTGCGCCGCCTCCAGCATGAATTGGCACGGGATGCAGAGTTGGTGAGTCATTCCTATGGAAAAGAACCCAGAAGGCATGTCAGGATCTTTCGCGAATAAAGGCTAAGGGCACAATAAATCGTGCCGCTATGGATAATAACAAATGTTCATCACCCTCGAAGGCCCCGAAGGCTCCGGTAAGACCACCCACCTGCCCCATCTTGTGGAATACCTGCACGAGAAGGGCTTTACTGTTTTTCCCACGCGTGAACCGGGCGGAACCTCCATCGGTGAGCAGATCCGGGAGGTGCTCCACAGCCTGAAGAACGCCGAGATGAATCCGCGTACGGAAACGCTGCTCTACCAGGCGGCGCGCGCTCAATTCGTGGAGCAGGTCATCCGGCCGCGGCTTGAAGCCGGGGAGATCGTGATCTCTGACCGCTATGCCGATTCAACCATCGCCTACCAGGGCTACGGTCACCAGCAGGATCTGGAGCAAGTGCGTGCCCTGGTCAATTACGCCACCGGCGGGTTGACCCCTGATCTGACCGTTCTTTTGGATGTGGATGTGGAGATCGGCCTCGAGCGGGGCACCCAGCGCAGGGCCAAAGGTGGCGAATGGAACCGCCTGGATGCCTATCAACTGGAGTTCCACCAGCGGGTGAGGGCCGGGTATCTGGCAATGGTGAAACAGGAACCGGAGAGGTGGGTGGTGGTGGATGCAGGCAAAGGGTGGGATGAAGTGCAACAACAACTCTGTGCAACCATCTTGAAGAAGTTGGCAAAATAATCGCCGGGACCACAATAGGTTGCCTCGGATGAACCTTCACCTCTTTTCCACCCCGGGCAAGGACGATATCCGCTATATCCTCGAAGCCTGCCGTCCGTATCTGGAAGGAAAAAATGACCCGGTGGTCGCCTACCTTCCAGCGGCATCCCTGTCCGGGACCTGGCAGGAATCCACCGAAAAAGCCTTTCATGGGCTGGCACACATTGAGACCATTAACACCGAGTTGATGACCCTCGCGGAGATGGAAGCAGCCCTGCGCAACGCCGCGCTGGTCTACATCCCCGGCGGAAATACCTTTCTTCTCAACCACCGCTTGCATATCAGCAAGATCATGGAATACCTGCGCAAAAAAGTGACCGCCGGTCTGCCGGTGGTGGCCTTCAGCGCCGGGACTGTGTTATGCGGGCCGAATATTCTCACCAGCAAGGATATGAACATGGTGGGGACATCCTTTTTTTCCAGTTTGAATGCCACACCCTTCAATTTCAGCGTCCATTACCCGGAGGATGAAATTTCCCATCTGAGACAGGATGACTGGCTCAGCGATTATCACATCTTTCACGACAACCCGGTGCTCCTCCTGGCAGATGGAGCCTATGTGCAGGTCGAAGGGAAGAAGACAACCCTGGTACGGGGGCAGGCCTGGATCCTGCGCAAAGGGGAGGAAAAGGAAAAACTAACCCCCGGAAAACCGATCGCCGTGTAATTATCTGGCACAGCATGTACTATCTCCAGGCGGCTACCCCTTACCACCACTCCTTTTCACTACCGGGAAGGCGTTTCGCTTGCTAGTACTCCGGTCATCTTGCTGAATTGAATATATATGATAAAATATATAAAATTAGGAGATAATAATATGCGATATACTCGTTTTCTTGCAATTCCTCTCGTCATGGTATTTGTCATGGCCTGCGGCCTGGTTAATGGCATCCAACAGGCAGCCACCCAGCTCCCCGGAATCTTAACCAGCGCTCCGACCGCTCTCGGAGCCATGGAAACCATCGCCGCGGGACAATCTTCCAGTAATTGTCCTTCCACGCCCACCTCAGGCGGCCTGGGAATTTCCATGGATTCGGTCAAAACCGTACTTCAGATCACCGGGCAGTTTGATCTTGCCGACGGCACTGTGAATGGTCAAACCGCTTCAACAGCCACAATGACCCAAAGTGCAGCAACCAATTTCCCGGCGATCGCCAGTGGATTTTCCGCCCAGTTTATCGGCGATCCCTGTAATATTGGCGAAATTTTAGTTACCCTCCCCCGCACCGACCAGCAGGACACTGTCGACCAGGGCATCGGAGTGATCAACATCCTACTGGCTGGGGTCATGCCGGCAGGCACGCAGATCCCCTTTGTTGCCTGGCTGGCTGAGCAATATGCTTCCGTCCCGGTGGGAGGCCAGCAGCAAACCACCTCTGGAAATATGCAGTTCACCCTGCAACGCAGCCAGACCGAAATGGTCGTGGATATCGTCCCCATCCCATAGGATGATCGATAAGAATAATTTGGGCGACCCCATCCGGGTCGCCCAGTTGTGTTTAAAAGCCAGGATCTTCTTCGCCAGCATCGCCCCCCAGATCGGGCATCTCCTTTTCGATCTCCTCCGGGCTTTGACCCTTCTCCAACCGGCCGACCACATCATTGAACTCCGGTGGTAGCTGCTCACCCATCTCATTCCCCATCTTGCGCATCATCCGCCCCATGGCTTGCGGATCGTTTTCAAGGCCCGCCAGGGCCGATGGGTCCGAGAGATCTCCGGCAAGCGAGTCCATACGGCTCTCGTCTGATTTTGCCACACGCACGCGCGGTATCCGTCGGCGAACGTTCTTGCTCCCACAGGCGGAGCAGGTCACTGCACGCGTGCCGTATTCGGTATAAGTCATGAACACATCGAAACGTTTTTGGCAGTCCAGGCAATAGTAATCATAAAGGGGCATGGGTATATTTTACTTCATCCGCCGTCTGGTACAATACAGCCATGCCTGATTCCGAGTTCAATCTCCACAAGCCCCAGCCCCTGTTGATCGTCATTTCCGGGCCTTCGGGTGTGGGCAAAGACAGCGTCCTGCACGGCCTGAAGGAACGTACTCTTCAAATGCACTTCGTTGTGACGGCCACCACCCGTCCGCGCCGTGCCGAGGAGACCCAGGGGGTGGATTATTTCTTCGTTTCGAAGGATGAGTTTGCCCGCATGATCGAGCAGGACGAGTTGATCGAGTATGCCATCGTCTACAGCGATTACAAAGGCATCCCAAAACAGCAGGTGCGCGACGCCCTCGCCTCTGGGAAGGACGTGATCATGCGCCTGGACGTGCAGGGCGCGGCCACCGTCCGCAAACTGGCACCGGAAGCAGTGCTCATCTTCCTGACCACCGAAAGCGAGGATGCACTGGTGAGACGGTTGAAGGCCCGCCAGACCGAGACCGCGGAAAACCTGAGCCTGCGCATCGCCACCGCCCGCCAGGAACTCAAGCGTGCAGGTGACTTCGATTATGTGATTGTCAATGCAGATGGCCACCTAGCCGAGACGGTAGATACGGTGGTTGCCATCATCCAGGCCGAGCACCACCGGGTGAATCCCCGCAAGGTGAGTTTATAGGTTTGCAATAGAACAAGATCATTCCCTGGAGACAAATGAACCAAAATCAAAATCCGACCCCAGAACAATTTCCTCAGACACAAGCGCCGCGCACCATCCAGGTGGCCACGCCAAATGTGAAACCGTACGCCACTTACATCCTCCTGGGTGTAACTACTTTCATTTACCTCTTGCAGCTCGCCGGACAATATCTACTCAATGCGGACGTGGTTGCCAATCTGGGCGTCAAGGATGACGTCCTTATTCGCGCTGGCGAACTCTGGCGGCTGATCACACCAGTCTTTTTGCACGCCTCCATCCTCCACATCGCCTTCAATATGTATGCCCTGTTCATTTTTGGGCGCGGCATCGAGGCGCGTTACGGCCACGGACGATTCCTGCTCTTGTATTTCCTTTCCGGGTATGCCGGGAACGTGATGTCCTTTTTGCTGACAGTGAATCCCTCGTTGGGAGCTTCAACGGCCATCTTCGGTCTGATCGCCGCCGAAGGCGTTTTTATCATCCAAAACCGCAGCCTCCTGGGAAACCGTGCCACCCGTTCGCTGATGAACCTGCTTTACATCGCAGGTATTAACCTGTTTATTGGCTTCACCACCACTGGTGTGGATAACTGGGGACACATCGGCGGCCTGCTGGGCGGAATTCTCTTCGCCTGGTTCGGCGGCCCGCGCTGGAAACTGGAGGGATTCTACCCGTCCGTGAAACTGATCGATGAGCGCGAGGGTCACGGGGCATTGGCCGGGACGGTGTCGGTTCTGCTCTTCTTTATTCCCTTAACGATCTTGGGGTGGATCTGGGTGGCAAAATAATTTCAGGTAATAAAAAACTTCCGAAGGGTTTGCCCTTCGGAAGTTTTTTATCCTATCGCCTCTTTCAACTGTCGCGCCAGCTTCCCAAAATGCGCTGTGTAGCGCATCTCATCGGCCCGTGGACGGGGCAGATCCACCCCCAGGTCCAGCTTGATCCTGCCGGGCCGTTGTGTCAGCACCAGGACGCGATCAGCCAGAAAAAGCGACTCGCTGATGGAATGTGTCACCATCAACACCGTCTTCTGGCGCCTCTGCCAGATGTGTGAGAGTTCGGTCCACATGCGTTCGCGTGTCAGGGCATCCAGCGAGCCAAAAGGTTCGTCAAGTAGGAGTATATCCGGGTCGTGGATCAGAGCCCGCGCGATCGCCACGCGCTGAGCCATCCCGCCTGAAAGGTCACGCGGCCAGGAGGATTCAAATCCCTGCAAACCGACCAGGTCGATCAACTCCTGGGCACGCGCATGGGCTACGTCAGCTGGGAACCCCTGGATTTCAAGCGGTAGGGTGATATTTTCGAGCGCCGTTCGCCAGGGCATCAGGTTGGATTGCTGGAAGACCATGCCAATTTTCGGCTCTCCACCGGTGAAACTAAATGAGCCGGAAGTGGGTTTGAGCAAACTAGCCAGGATGCGCAGCAAGGTGGATTTGCCGCTGCCCGAAGGGCCCAGTACGCAAACAAATTCGCGCGGCTGGATGGTGAAGGAAACCGTATCGAGGGCGTGCAGTTCCCCATTGCGGTCGGGAAAGGTGATGCTCAGATCATGGACGGTGAGGATGGGATCGGTCACAAAATTTCCTATTACAGGGACATAATCTATCGTGTCCTTACGGAATGAATTCGTTCGTGTAAGCCTTCGACAGATCCAACGGCTGGGTCAACAGGCCCATATCCAGAAGCACTGACTGCATATTTTCCCAGGCTGTCGGGCTGGATTCGCCCAAGCGGTCGGCCTTCCATAAACCGATCGTGGTCGCCAGCACCTGTTTTTGCACGGCCGTGTCTGCCTGGGCCAGGGTATCCACGTAACTCAGGGAAATTTGGTAGGCAGCCTGCGGGTCTGCGAGGGTATCAGAGATGCCATGCAACAATGCGGTCACCATGCCCTGTACCAGGTCGGGGTTCCCGGCTATCGTCGTCTCATTACTGATCAGCCCGTTAGAGGCCAGTTGGACATAATCGGCCACACGCAGTTCGCTTAGGGTGTAGCCCTGAGCGCGCAGTTGCACTGGCTCGTTGGTCGTGTAAACCGAAACCGCCTGGTCACGGCCGGCCGCCAGCGCTTCCACCTGGGTGTAGCCGATGGAATCGAGCTTCACGTCGGACTCGCTCAACCCACCGGCGTGGAGCAGGGCGCGCAAGCCGATGTAATTGGCTCCGTAAGGCCCTGGTAGACCGATGGTCTTGCCGCGCAGGTCAGCCAGGCTGGCGATCCCCTGGTCAGACATGGCGATCACCGAGACCGGGTATTGCTGGTACCAGGCTGCCACATAGACCACCGGCAGCCCCTGGGCACGCGCCAGCAGCACCTGCTCGCCGGAAACTACGGCGAACTGGAGGTTGTTCGCTCCCACCAGCGCAGCCGCCTGGTTTTCGTCCATATAACTAAACTCGATCTCAATGCCTGCATCGGTGAAATAACCCCTCTGCGCGGCCACGTAAAGCGGTGCAAACTGGATATTTGGAATGTAACCCAGGGACAATTTGACGTGCGTCAGGCTGGGGGTAGGTTTTGGCCCGCAAGCCCCTAAGAGAAATACTGTCAGGGTCATCAAGCAGATCGTTTTTTTCATACAGAAACTCCTGTATCTATTCATATGGGAAGTAACTTTATCAGCGTTCAAACGTTTCCTGCCAAATAAGCAGCTTTCTTTCCAGGAATGAGACCAGCCCATATAACGCCAGCGCCAGGGCGATCAGGGTGAACACCGCCACAAAGACCAGGGCTGTATCATACTGGCCGCGGCCCACATTAACCAGAAAACCAAGACCGCGGTCAGAGCCCACCAGTTCCCCAACCACCGCCCCGATGACCGATAGCGTCGCCCCGATCCGCAACCCGCCCAGCAAAACCGGCAGCGAGGCCGGGATTTCGAGCATGTGCAGGATCTGCCAGCGGGTGGCGCGCAAGGAGTGCATCAGGTCGTGCAGTGACCGCGGCACGGCGCGCATGCCCACCACCGTGTTGACCAGCACCGGGAAGAAGACAATCAAGGCACAGATCAGCACCTTGGAAAATATGCCCGGTCCAAACCAGATGACCAACAGCGGGGCAATGGCAACAATGGGAATGGCTTGCGTCGCGACCAGGTATGGGGATACCAACTGCTCGAACAGGCGGCTCTTGGCAATGGCATACCCGAGTGTCACCGCTGCAACTGTTCCAGCCAGCAACCCAAGCAGGACTTCCGTCAGCGTGGCGGTGGTGTGGAGCAGCAGGCTGCCGTCCACAAGCGCCTTCCAGAAGCGGGCGGCTACCTGTTCCGGTGCGGGTAGGATGAAGGCAGGCAGCCCGGCAAAATGGCTGATCAGCCACCAGCCCAGCAGGGCCGCAGCCATGGAGGCGTAGGCCGTCCAATGCGGGGAGCGGCGGGGAGTCCGGGTGGGATTGAGGAGAAGTTTCCAGTTCATAGATTCATTCAAGCAGCAACAAACCTGCCTCGTCCAAGAGAACGGGGCAGGCGCGGTTTCAGAAAAAGGAGCCCCGGAAGCAAGTTCCGGGGCGGATAGACAAACCAGACCCTTACAGGTCTCGCTGTCACCTTCTTCTATCCGGACTTTTACGGTCGGCTACGGAATTCACTCGCAGAACGAGTGTCACCGTATCATGCGCTTGCGCGCTCGTGGGCTGTACCACCGGTCGGGAATTCACTTGCATCGCACTACGTTCAGTGCAGTGCAGGTGTCACCCTGCCCCGAAGGTCGAATATTCAATTAATGAGATTATACTGCAAAAAAAGCACACCATACCATTAAATGCACAGGGGCGGAGTTATCCGCCCCTGGCTGGTAACTTTTTAGCTATGCCTTGAGAATGGCCGTATCGGCCACCGGGCAGACAGCCTGGCATTGCGGGGTATCGAAGTGGCCGACGCATTCCACACAGGTGGCGGGATCGATCACGTAAGGGCTGCCTTCGGTGATCGAGTTGGTCGGGCATTCCGGGACACAGGCTCCACAGGCAATGCACTCATCTGTAATCTTCAGTGCCATAGGTTAACGCTCCTTGATAAAATTCGGATTACGATCGTGCTTAAGTTACTTTATCGCCGGTTGCGTGTCAAATGACGAATGTCTCTGAATTGACTTCATTTGTCACAGGTCTTTTTTCAACCCTTCAAGCTTCATTCCTCTTTCCGATTGATAGCTCCAGGAAGTTCTTTGCCACCAGCGGGTCGAAGTGGTGACCAGCCTGTTCCCGAATATACTCAAGGGCTTCTGCTTCAGACCAGGCTTTCCGGTAGAGGCGGTCGGAGGTGAGCGCATCCCAGACGTCCACCACGGCAAAGATGCGCGCTGCCAGAGGGATGTTCTCGCCCTTCAGTCCCCGCGGATAACCCGTGCCGTCCCATTTTTCGTGATGGTAGTAAGGAATATCAAGCGCAGGACGCAGGTAACTGATGGGGGAAAGCATTTCAAATGCGATCTGCGGATGTTTGCGCATCAGCTCCCATTCCTCTTCCGTGAGCGGGCCGGGCTTGAGCAGGATACTATCGGGAAGACCCATCTTCCCAATATCATGTAACATCGCTCCGCGATGGGCGTTTACCAGGTCGTTACCGCTCAGCCCCATGCCTTGCGCCAGCCGGGTGGTCAAATTGTCTACGCGGCGGGTATGGTCTTTTGGCTCCAATGCCCGCATTTCCAGGGCATTTGCCCAGCTAGTGAGGGTGCTGTCATAAGCCATAACCAATTCAGTGTTCGTGCTTTGCATGTGTTCAAACAGATCGGCATTGTCTATTGCAATGGCGGCCTGACCAGCCAGCATTTCCAGATAGTTGTACCATTCCTGGTCCAGAGTTAGCCGCTCTCGAAGAAAGATCTCAAGAACGCCTCTGACCTGGCCTTTGGACACAAGCGGCACCCCGATATAGGATAAGAAATCTTCATCCGATAGATTAGGTGTCCTTTGGAGCGCATTTACCTGGGCCTTCAAGTCGGAAATTTCAACTTTTCGTCTCTCCCGGATGATACGCCAGGCAATATCGCTGCCAAATTTATAATGGGAATGCTCCAGACCCTGGTTTCGAAAACCCCGCCCACATGAGAATTTGAAGGTTTGTCCACCCTGGCTGAAGAGCAGGATGTCAGCAGCCTGGCTGCCAAGCTGGCTGGTGACCTGGTCCAGCACGATACCAAGGACCACACCCACATCGAAACTGCCGCTGATGGCCATGTCGATCGTACGCATCGACATAAGTCGCTGCATACGGTGCTCGGCTTGTTCATTTATACGGGTCAGCTCATCGTTTCGCTGGCGCAGTTCTTCGGTGCGGAGCGCCAACGCCTTTTCCACCCGCTTGCGTTCGGTGACATCGACCATGGAAACCAGGACTTTTCCCAGGCTATCTTCGTAACCAGGTGCCGCCGACCAGCGCAGGCTGACGGTCAATTCTTCACCCTCCAGGGTATGGTTTATTCCCTCCCATTCAAATTCGGTTTTCCCTTCTGCGATACTCACAAATTCATCCACAAAATCTTCGCCAGAACCGTGCATGATCTGTTTCAGGCCTTTGACGAGTTGTTCTTTATCAACAGCCCGCATTAAGGCAACTGCGGCTTTGTTTACGTCAATCACCTTGATCTTTTTTACATTTTCGATGACCTCTTCCGCGTGCCTTCCAAAGAAATCACGAAAATCAGTGACTCCCTGCTGCTTCATTTTTTCGATCTGTCGCTTCACTGCAGAAAAATCTTCCTCCCAAAGCGGAATGGGAGAATCCTCGAACAAGCCACGATAGCGCAATTCACTTGCTCGCAGGGTTTCTTCGGCTTGCTTTCTTTCGGTGATATCCCGTGTAATGGATAGGATGCACTGTTCGCCATTCACGATGAGGACCGCAGCCGACATCAGGCAGGTTTTGACCGTTCCATCCTTTGTTCTGAAAGGAGCCTCCAGGTTCGCCATACCCCCATGTTCGTGCAATTCCTTCACCAACCGGGCGCGGTCATCTGGGTTTGCCCAAATGTTGATCTCGAGAGAACTCTTGCCCACCACTTCTTCGACGGTATAGCCTGTCAATACCGTAAAACCCCTGTTGATCTCAATATACATCCCATCCACCAGGCGATTGATGTTGACCGAATCTGGCGAATTCTGGAATGCCTTGGAAAATTTATCTTCCGATAAACGCAACGCATCTTCCATCTTTTTGCGCTCAGTGATATCTTCGATCATCACTAAAAAGAACTGCTTTTCACCGCCAATGATCATCGAAAGGGTGAGAGAGCCCCAAATGATTTCCTTGTTTTTTGTTATATATCGTTTTTCGGTTTTATAAACAGAGAGAATCCCTTTTTCCAATTCTTGAACATTTTTGATCGAATCACCAGCATCCTCGGGGTGGGTGATATCTTTGAATGTAAGGCTTTGCAATTCCTGTTCGGTGTACCCCATCATCTGGCAGAATGAAGCATTCGCGCGAACAAAATGATACTGCGTGTTCGAAATAGCCATTCCATGCGGGCCGTCATCAAACACCTTTCTGAATCGTTTTTCGCTGTTCCGCAATTCCTCTTCTGCACGCTTGCGCTCGGTGATATCTTCGATAAGACCTTGGAGGAAGAGCACGCGGCCGTCTGGGCCGGTGACCTGCTCTACCGTCAGGTTACCAAGGAAGGTGCTGCCATCCTTCCGGCGATAGAGGTTTTCAAAGGTCATCACTTCTGGATTGTCTGCCTTCAAACGGAGGATCTCTGCCCTGCGCTGCGGGTCGGCAAAGACGTCTGCGGCATCCTTGACCAGGGCAACAAACTCTTCTGGCGATCGATAACCGAAAAGGTGCGCAAACTTGGGATTGACGGCAATGATCCTGCCGCTTACTTCCGACTGAAAGACTCCCAGGCCGGCGTTATCGAAAACCACTCGATAGCGCTTTTCGCTTTCCGCCAGGGCGTTCTCAGCCAGTCTGCGTTCTGTGATGTCACGGATATTGCACTGGATGACCTTCTGGCTGCCCACCTGGTAAACATTGCTGACAAATTCCACCTTGCGGCGCCGGCCATCTTTGGTTTCGAGGGGTAGGTCATCGTAACGTATATAGTTCTTTTTCTGTAATTCCAGGAACGCATCCTGGCTGGCCGCGATATCTTTCATTGGTCCGATTTCCCACAGTTTTTTCCCGATGATTTCCGTATGGGAGTAGCCAAGGAGAGCCTCGATAAATGGGTTAGCCTCGGTGATGACCCCCGTCCCGGCATCCAATAACAAAATCCCATCCTGGGCTGTCTCGAACAACCGCCGGAATTTCTCCTCGGAGGTTTGAAGCATCCCCTCTGGCGGTTGGTGTTCCTCCGAAAGTTTTACCTTCTTTTTGGTTTGTACTTTGGGTTTTTTCTGCCCCTGGCCTTGCTTTGGCGGGATCTTATCAGTACTCTTCATATCACTACCTCGTGTAAACCAAACGAACGCCTGGAACAGGTTTTTCTTCAATATCAATATACCACTTCTTGAAAGCTGATACATTAAACCATCCGGGACTTTCACTGATGGACGACCCTGTCAGTGCGTGGGAAAGCGGGTCGTATTTCCACGACCGCTTGGTGCGATTAGCACGTCGATCTCCGCCAGGCGTGACTTTATCCCCTTTTTTCCATGGTTTCCCATTAAAGAATGGTCGTGACAATTGGTCACGACCATTCTTTAATGGATGTGTTTTGGGGTCTGTGTGCTATTTATCCTCCGCCTCTTTTTTACCCCGCGCCCTTAACTTCTCGGCAACCGCTTTGAATGCCGCCGACATATCGTTCTCGATCTGGACAAACGGCGACGTTTTTGCCAGGGATACTTCAAAGACCTGGATCGGTTGTTCACTCCCTTTCATCACCAGACTGCCGGTTTTTTGAACCAAGTATTTATTACGAATGACCTCTGCGGTCGACGTCCCGACCAGGATACGGTTGGGAAGAGCATATTCCTGCATTCGATAGGTCATTTTGATCAGATTCCCCAGCACATTGAACTCTGCCCGTTCCTGGGAACCGACGTAACCAACCATTGCATTGCCCGTATTGATAGCAACACCGGTTACAAAGCCCAGCTCATGCTCAGGCGAGTCCGCTTTTTTTCCAAATTCAATGATCTCGCTTGCTACACTGACTGCCTTTTCTTCAGGCCCCAGCTCATCCTTTTTTTCCATAAAGACTGCCAGCACGCCATCTCCCAGAAATTTAACCATCCCACCGTTCTTAAATACAACCTGGGTGATAAATTGATAATAACGATTAAGAAAGGCTGGGAAATCTTTCGGGGCCATCCGTGCTGCAAGCCCGGTCAGGTCTGCAATTTCAGCAAATAGCACCGTGACCTTTTTCTCGGCAAGATCTGGAAATTTTCCTGTTTTCAAATAATCTTTTAAAATATCCTCGGCCTCAATTGGCGAGACAAAACGCAACAAGAGTTGCTTGACCTGCCCCTCTGTACGGATCTTTTCAAGCAAATCTATTCTCTCCATGGTCAGGGCAGTTTGGCGGCTGACTGTCACGGCCAACTGCACATCCCTTTTATCAAAGGGCTGGGCCCCCGGACGATTCTTTTCCAAATAGATCAATGCCAAGGGTTTCCCGCTGCCGATTACCGGTAGGCATAGTGCCAGAGGGCTTTCTTCAATTGAAGAATTCTGGATCGCTCTTCCTTTCAATTTATTTGCCCCTTCGATATTGATCTTGTTAAAATTATGGGCCAGGATGATCTCGCAGATATCCACTCCCATCGCCCGTTTGATCAGGTCGGTGACCAGGCTGATTGTCGAGGGAATATCTACAACCGTATTCAGTTTTTCTGTGATTTCATACAATAGGATGGGGTGCTCGTCAACAGCCTCCAGGACCAATTCGCGGGTGAACAACTGCGTACCGGAAAGACCCTTCTGGTCGGCTTCTGAATTGGTGATTTTCGTCAGGTACATTACCGTCTGACCGATGCGAATAACATCCCCGCTCTGCAGGCGATAAAAACCGGTTATCTTGTGGCGGTTGACATACGTGCCATTTGAGCTATTGAGATCGTTGATGGATGCCACTTCGGATACTGAATCAAAATAGATCTCAGCGTGTCTCCGGGAAGCGGCAACATCATTGATCACAATATCACTGGTGACCATGCGCCCGATCAACATCTTCCCGGGTACCAGTTTGATCTGTACGGGTTCACTTTTGGGGTTCGTAATCGTTAGAGACCACATGGTTAGGCCCTCTGGCAGAACACAACGATCATTCTTTACAGGGTTTAAAGTGTACCCTAAGTGAATATAAAATACAACGACCTTTGACCATGATGCGCGGCATTTGTAAAGTCATTGCCAGAAGCCCTATCTCTCTTTCCACCTACTTCTGGGTTGGGAGAAAATAAAAAAACATGGATCTTGCAAGCAAGGCGAGCAATAGTCCATGCTTTTCTACGCTCATGGCAGCCATTCCTTTGGAGTGAACATCCCAGGAAAAGGCTTCAAGAGCTCACTATCATGAAGTCTTGAGCTGTGCTTTGAGCTTGGCAGCCGTCTCATGGAATGCGGCCAGCTTCTCGCGTTCCTTCTGGACGACCGCGGCCGGGGCTTTGTTGGCAAAGTCGCTGCCGAGAAGTTTCTCCAGCCGATCGATCTGAACCTGGGACTCAGCCAGTTCCTTTTGGAACCGGTTGCGCTCTTCATCCAGGTCCACCATGCCGGAGAGCGGGACGTAGATCTCAACCGGACCTGCCACCAGGGCAATGCTGTTTTCTGGTTTTTCCGGGAGCAATGCAAAGATCGAAAGGAGTACGGGATCAAGCCCCGCCAGGGCGGCAATGACTCCGGCCTGCTTTTTCAAGAGGTCCGTCTTTCCTCCGCAGGCGATCGTGGCCGGGATGCGCTTCGCCGGGGCGACCTTTTTCTCAGCGCGCAAGTTGCGTATCGAGCGGATCGTATCCTGGATAAGCGCAAAATCGGTCACTTTGGCGGCTTCCCAGTCTTCTTCGGGGCGTGGCTCCGGCCAGGAGGCAATGATCAGCGCTGCGGGCCAGTCTTTCGCCAACTCAGCCAAAGGCGAGGCCAGCAGGGCGCCTCGCAGGTGACCCCACAATTCTTCCGTCACAAAAGGTGTGATCGGATGCAGCAAGCGCAGCGAAATGTCCAGCACCCGGGCGAGTGTTACCGCGGTGTGCTCTCGATTCTCCGGCGTCTGTAGTTGCAGTTTTGCCACTTCCACGTACCAGTCAGCGAAATCACTCCAGAAAAACTCGTAGATCTGGCGCCCTGCCTCGCCATATTGATAGGATTGGAACAGGCGCTCCACTTCGCGGACGAGGGTTTGCAGCCGCGCCCAGACCCAACTATCGGCTAGCGTCCATTCGCTTTCAGACCATCGCGTCTCTTTCCCGACGGGGACGGGCAGGGATGTGAGGCTGTTGATCGCTGAGATCACGAATCTGCCCGCATTCCAGATCTTATTGGCAAAATTGCGGTTGCCTTCTACCTTCTTCAAACTGATACTTGAATCGTTACCGGGCGTGGAGCCGACCAAAAGGGTAAAGCGTAGCGCGTCGGTGCCGTACTCTTCCATCACCGGCAGAGGGTCGATGCCTGTGCCTTTGCTCTTGGACATTTTTTGTCCCTCTTCATTGCGCACCAGCCCATGCAGGTAAACTGTCTTGAACGGCACCTGGCCGGTGAACTCCAATCCGTCCATGATCATGCGCGCCACCCAGAAGAACAGGATGTCGTAAGCGGTCTCCATCATGGTGGTCGGGTAAAAGTACTTGTAATCGGGCGTCTCCTCGGGCCAGCCCAGTGTGGAGAACGGCCACAGGCCGGACGAAAACCAGGTGTCCAGCACATCCGGGTCCTGGTGGAGCTTGTACGAGCCGCAATGGGCGCATTGCGTTGGGTCTGTGCGGGTGCAGGTCTGCTTTCCGCAATCGGCGCAGTACCAGACCGGGATGCGGTGCCCCCACCAGAGCTGGCGGGAGATGCACCAATCCTTAATATTATCGAGCCAGTTGAAGTAGGTTTTCTCGAAGCGTTCCGGGATGATCTGGATGCGCCCGTCGCGCACGGCGGCCAACGCCGCATCTGCCAGCGGCTGGATCTTAACGAACCACTGCTCGGAGATCATTGGCTCGACGATCTCACCGCCACGCTGGGAGCGCGGTATATTGAGCGTGTACGGCTCTTCCTTGATAACCAGACCGGCAGCCCGCATGTCGGCCCACAGTTTTTCACGGCAGGCAAACCGGTCCATGCCTGCATACGGCCCGCCGGTTTCGGTTACTTTCGCCTCCCGGTCCAGCATTGAAAGGACCGGAAGTCCATGACGCTGGCCGATGGCATAGTCGTTGGGGTCGTGACCGGGGGTGATCTTCAGCGCCCCGCTGCCAAACTCGCGCGTTACATAATCATCGGCGATAACCGGGATCTCGCGCTTCAGCATCGGCACGACCACTTTACGCCCAACGAATTTCTTGAAGCGTTCATCTTCGGGGTGAACGGCCACTGCAGTATCAGCCAGGATGGTTTCCGGGCGGGTAGTGGCCACCGGGATATATTCGTCCGACCCGGCCAGCATGTATTTGAAATAATAAAGTTTTCCGGGTTCTTCGGAGTATTCCACTTCCAGGTCGCTGACGGCGGTCTTCAGGCCCGGTGACCAGTTGATCAGGCGCGGTCCGCGGTAAATGAGTCCCTTCTCGTATAGGCGGACGAAGGCTTCGCGCACCGCTTTGGAAAGGCCATCATCCAGGGTGAAACGCTCACGCTCCCAATCGCAGGAGGCGCCGATCTGGCGGATCTGGCTGGTAATGATGCTGTGATATTTCGCCTTCCACGACCAAACCCGCTCGACGAATTTTTCGCGCCCAAGTTCCTCACGGGTCACTTCTTCGGTGCGCAGCAGATCTTTTTCCACCTGCAGCTGGGTGGCGATGCCGGCATGGTCGGTGCCAGGCACCCACAGGGTGGGGATGCCCTTCATGCGGTGGTAACGGATCATCAAGTCTTCCATCGCCACGAACATGACATGCCCAATGTGTAGTTCACCGGTCACATTGGGCGGGGGGATCGAAATGACAAAGGGTTTTTTCGTTGGGTCAAAACCCGGCTTATTGGGGTCGTTGGACGGTCGGAAGTAACCACCTTTCTCCCACATCTCATAGATCCGCGGCTCGGTGGACTTGAAGCCATAGGTTTTGGGTAACTGGTATTCGGTCATTCTGTCTCCTTGCTAACTGATAACAAAAACGCCCGCATCCTGATGAGGACGGCGGGCGCCGCGGTACCACCTCACTTCACTCTCCTTTGACTGTGTTCCAGAGAGTGCACTCTGTGCCTGACCAACATCAGGCTGATCTGTAACGGGACCTCCCGTGCTGTTCTACTTTCACAAGGATTTCTTCAGCAATGAGACCGTGCGACTTCGGCAGTGCGTTGCTGCGGAGGCTTCCAGCCAGGGCCATCCTTCTCTATCAGCGTGCCGGGCTGCCTACTCCTCACGGCTTGGTTGATAAGATTATACAGAGTCCGGCTGGACGAGTCAAGCGCGGGCAGGTTCAATTGCAGACCCGATTCGCTGCTGATGGTTTTTCATACCTGATTTTAAGGAAAGCATTTATGGTATCCTTAATCCAACATATCACCCACGGGAGAGACCATGTACATCGCCATCGAAGGAGTCATCGGGGTCGGTAAGACCACCCTGGCACGCATGCTTGCGCCGTCGTTCGAGGCGGAGCTTCTGCTCGAAGTCTTCGAGGAAAACCCCTTCCTTTCCGATTTCTATTCTGACCGGGCCCGTTACGCCTTCCAGACCCAGATCTTCTTTCTCCTCAGCCGCTACCACCAGCAACGCCGCGGCGTGACGGCTATCGTCGAAGCTGGCAAGTCCCTGCTCTCGGATTACACTTTCGCCAAAGACTCGCTTTTCGCCAGCATCAACCTGCAAGGCGATGAACTCGAGATTTACAAGCGCGTCCATGAGGCGCTGGCCGAGAAGATCCCCATGCCCAACCTGCTGGTTTATCTGCGCGCCGACACCGACGTGTTGATGCAGCGCATCGCCACGCGTGATCGCACCTACGAACGCAACATGGAACGCGGTTACATCGAAGAGCTCAACCGGGCCTACGAGGGCTTCTTCTCCCGGCCTTACGATGGCACGCCTGTGCTGACCATTGACACGAACCCGCTGGATTTCGTCCACTTCCCGGAGCATCTCCGCATCATCGAGAACCGCATCCGCGAGACCATCAACCTGCCTCCATACCAGCCAGCATTGATTTCCAAATAAGGATGTTATACATGCGTATCACCCGCGAGACACTCATCCGCATTGCCAAAGAGACCGCCCAGAAACGCGCCTTGTCGGACCCCGGGCTGGTGGCGGCTTACCTGACCGGTTCCCTTCGCACCGAAAACCCCTTCCTCGGTAACTCCACCGATATCGATATCGTCTTTGTCCACGCCGCGCAGCCAAAGGTCCGCCGCGAGATATTGCCTCTCACCCCCGAGATCCACCTGGATATCACCCACAACCCGCGCAGTGAATATGACAAGCCGAAGGAACTGCGCATTCACCCCTGGCTGGGACCCGAGCTCTACGATCCGCTCCCGCTGTATGGCACACAGCATTTCTTCGAATTCGTTCAGGCCGGGGTGCGGGCCGAGTATAAAGAACCGGTCAACGTGCTGGCACGCACCCGCCAGAATGCCGAACACGCCCGCCAGATCTGGAGTGGTCTGCAACTCAGCCAGGAGACCGGTCCCGCACTGCTTATTTCTTACCTGAAAAGTGTCAACCATGCCGCCAATGCTGTCGCCCTGCTTACAGGTGCTCCGCTCGCCGAACGGCGCTTCCTGCTCCAGTTCCAGGAACGGGCTGGGGCGGCCGGGGCGCCAGGCCTCGCCGCCGGTCTACTGGGGCTGCTCGGCGGAGCGCATCTGGGTGCGGCCACCCTGGGCGAATTTATAAAGGATTGGGAAAAAGACTTCGTCGACGCGGCCAGCCGGAACCGGGTTCACCCAAGCATTGCCGCGCCCCGTCTGGGATACTACAAACGGTCTTTCGAGGCCATGCTGGCAGGCGAGTCCCCGCAGTCCATCCTCTGGGCGCTGGTGCATACCTGGACACTCTCTGCTGCAGTCCTGCCTCCAACCCACGCCGCAAAATGGCGTGCCGCCTGTGAAACGCTCGGGCTGGCTGGAGAGGCCTTCACCGAACGCATCGAAGGGCTGGACCGTTTCCTGGATACCATCGAAGAATTGCTGGAAAATATGGCTGCCAGCCAGGGATTGTAAGGTACCATATATGGGTGGCTCCCCGGCGGGGTGATTGTCTGGATCTGTGGATAACTGCCCATAATCTGTGGATAACTCGCGCGGTCTGTGGAAAAGTCGCTCAATTGTTCGAAATATGAACCCCCATATGTGGGGGAAAATGCTTTTAGCCATCCAATCTGTAGTTTCATGTTAAACCCATTCCCTGACTCTCAATAAAGATCAGGATTTTTGCCGCTACTTTTCCACAGGTTTTTATTTCCCGGATGTAGTTGGAACCACCACCCATACTGGCTTCGCCCGGTGTCAAGCCAGCCCTGCCGTGGTTTTGGGGTTATCCACATATCCACAGGCTCTACTACGAATACTATTAACATATACATCTATGAATGTTGAGGAATACTGGGGGTAGAATCCATACTGCAAACGGTTGCTATTTACACAGAAAATTGTATAATGTTCCATATCAAAATGGAGAAAGGAGGTTCCTGTCACCGATACTATATTTGTTCTTCCCTAACCCCAACCTTCAGTATTTTCCAATAACTATTAAGAGGAGAGAGATTGTGAAACGCTCAATGTATCTGCTCGTATCGATGATCGTGTTAGCCAGCATGCTGCTGGCGGGCTGCGGTCCTGCCGCCACTGTGGCTCCTGCCACTGCGGTCCCGCCCGTTGTTGTCCCGACTCAACCTGTTGCCGGTTGTGCGGCCGCCACTGGAACTGCGGCAATTCCGTTCCCATCGGGTGGCAAGACCGTCACCGTTGCTTTTTCCCAGGAACCAGACCTGCTAAGCGGGCTCTTCAGTTCCATGTCCTTTGCCCAGTGGATCACCCAGGGTATTTTGGTGGGTCTCGGCACATGGGATGCCAATAATAACTTCATCCCCGAATTGGCCGTTGAAGTTCCCTCTGCCGCCAATGGCGGTGTTTCAGCGGACGGCCTGACCATCACCTGGCACCTCAAACCCTGCCTTTACTGGTCCGATGGCGAGCCCCTCACCTCGGCGGATGTGAAGTTCACCTGGCAGGTGGAAGTCGACCCGGGCAACGCAGTTTACACCCGCGCCGGCTACGACCAGATCTCCAGCATCGACACCCCCGACGATACCACGGCTGTGCTTCATTTCAGTAAATTGTATCCGGGCTGGCAGACGCTCTTCACCTCCGGCCCCAATAACCAGGGCAGCATCCAACCCATGCACCTCCTGCAGGGCAAGACCGCCCTCGAGTCGGACCCCTTCACTCACTGGCCGACCATTTCCTCCGGCCCGTTCGTCATCACCGACTGGGTTGCTGGTGATCACCTGACCATGCTTCCGAACCCGAACTACTGGAAGGGCCACCCCAAGCTGGACCAGATCCAGATCAAGTTCGTTCCGGATCCTGAGACCGCCAAGGCCGCCCTGAAGACCGGCGACGTGGACTTTGTCCCGGACTTTGCTGAATCTGACCTGGCTGACCTGCCTGCCCTCGAGCCCGCCATCCACACCCGTGTGGACGCTGGCCCGGAGTTCGAGCACTATCTGTTCAACCTGGGCATTAAAGGCACCGGCGTTGGCCAAAGCGACTATGCCGGGTTCTGCCCCTTCCACAAGAAGGACGAGCGCAATGCCATCATCCTGGGCATCGACCGCCAGACCATCGTCGACACCCTCCTGTTTGGCAAAACCACTGTCCCAGCCTCCCTGTGGCCGAACTCATACTGGTACAACACCAGCCTGACCCCCTACCCGTTTGATCCGACCCAGGCTGCGGCCTTGTTGGAGAGTGCCGGTTATACAGCCGGTGCCGACGGCATCCGCCACGGCATGTGCAACGGCGTGGATACCAAGTTGTCCTTCAACTTCGAAACCACCACCAAGCAATTGCGCATCGACATGGCTACAGCCGTCCAGGGAATGCTCGCAAACATTGGTGTCGAGTTCAAACCCGTCTTCACGCCTTCCGGCACCTTCTTCGGCAACTATGCCTCGGGCGCCGACATGGCCACCGGCAAGTTCGACATGGCCGGTTACACCACGGGCTTCTATCCGGATCCTTACACCGACGGCTTCCTTTGCAGCACGGTGATCTCCAACCAGAACCAGGGTGGGGATAACAACTACCATATCTGCGATCCTGCCTTGGATACTATGTCTCAGGCGGTCAACGCCAGTGCCGATCCGGCTGTCCGCAAGGCGGCCATCGACCAGATCCAACAGTACATGTACGACAATGCTCTGGTCATCCCGATCTATGCCCGCGCCAACGTCATGGCCTATACCGATCGCTTCATTCTTCCGCCCACCAGTGTCATCAGCGGTATGATGGGCGACATGTTCGACTGGGACGTCAAGTAGTTTTACCTTGATGTTCTTTCTGGGGATCAGGGGCATACCCCCTGATCCCCTTTTATCTCCGTTCCCGCCAGACAGGAGTTAACGGATCCATGTGGACTTATATCTCTCGCCGCCTCATCCAGGCGCTGTTCATTCTGCTGATCATCACCGGGGTCTGCTTTTTACTGACCCATTATTCAGCCGACCCGATGTCTCAGTACGCTAATAAACAGGGGATGACCGCCGCCGACCGGGCAGCCATCGCCCACAGCCTGGGACTGGACCAGCCCCTCCCGGTCCAATATGTAAAATGGCTTTGGCTGGCTCTGCACGGCAACTTGGGTAACTCTTTTTTCTCCCGCCAGCCGGTATTGACTCTAATCAAGGAGCGTCTGCCTTTAACCCTGATCCTGATGGTCACGGCCGAAATTTTCATTATTATTATCTCGTTGATCCTGGGGACCGTCTCGGCGGTTAAACAGTACTCCGCCATTGATAACATCATCACCTCCTTCTCCTTCATCGGCTATTCCATGCCGATCTTCTTTATTGCATTTGCAGGTATTCAGATCTTCGCCGTTCAATTCAAGGCCTGGGGGTTGCCCTACCTGCCCACCGGGGCGGATATCTGGAATCCTAAAAATCTCGGTGTCCTTATCCGGCACTTGGTATTGCCCGTCTCCTGTCTGGTGATCATCCAGGTGGCCGGGTACTCGCGCTTCCTGCGCTCCAGCATCCTGGAGGTGCTCGGGCTGGACTACGTGCGCACGGCCCGTGCCAAAGGGCTGAGTGAGCGCACCATGCTGCTCAAGCACGCCCTGCGCAACGCCGCCCTGCCGTTCATCACGATCATCGGCCTGGATATCCCCTTCCTGCTGGGCGGGGCGCTGGTCACCGAGTCGGTCTTCGCCTGGCCGGGCATGGGCCGCCTGTTTTGGGAATATGCCCAGCGCGGTGATTTTCCGGTCGTCAACGGTGTGCTGCTGTTGACTGGGTCGGCAGTGGTATTCTTTACAATTATTGTGGATGTGCTGTATACCTTTGTGGACCCGCGCATCCGCTTGAGCTAAGTTTTGGAGGAATGGATGACTAATCAAGCTGAATCCACGAATTCTGTCCCGGTCTTGAAGGCTGAGGCAGCTGGTGGAATGATGCCCCTCACGCCCGGTCAGCTCGTCTGGCGGCGTTTCCGCAAACACCGCATGGCCCTGGTGGGGGCCGTCGGGATAATTGCCATTGTGGTTTTTATTATCATCGGATCGATCGTCGTCCCTGAAGCCGCCGCCAACGCTGGCGACCTGCATAATCGCATGATCGCACCCACTGCCGCCCACATCTTCGGGACGGATAGCACCGGCCGGGATGTTTTAAACCGCATCATCTACGGCGGACAGATCTCATTGATGATCGGCATCCTGGCAGTCCTGCTGGAGGTCTCCATCGGGACGGTCATCGGCGGAACGGCTGCTTTCTACGGTGGCTGGGTGGACGCGGTCCTGATGCGCTTTACCGAGGCTATGTTGTCCATTCCGTCGCTCTTCCTGCTCATTGTCCTGGCCAAGGTTCTCGGTCATGATATCCCCACCCTCAAGATCCTGGGGCGCACCTTCAGCGGCAGCGTTGGCATCGTCATCATTGTGATTGGTCTGACCTCTTGGATGTACCTGGCCCGTATCGTGCGCTCCACCATGCTCTCCCTGCGCGAGATGGATTATATCTCCGCCTCCAAGTCGCTGGGCGCCAGCAATATACGTATCTTCTTCACCCACCTGGTGCCCAACACCTTGGGCATCATCGTCGTCTCTTCCACGCTAGGCCTGGCTGGTGCCATCCTGACCGAAGCCTACGTCTCCTTCCTTGGGCTGGGCGTACAAGCGCCCACCGCCACGTGGGGCAATATGATGCAGCAGGCCCAATCCTTCATCTCCCAGAATGCCTGGTGGATGTGGGTCTTCCCCAGCATGTTCATCGTGCTGGTCATCCTGAGCGTCAACCTGATGGGTGACGGGCTGCGGGACGCCTTTGATCCGCACAGCACCCGCCACTTGTAGCAACGCAGAAAACCGGTTTCTTCAAGAAACCGGTTTTTTTACATAAGGACCCGATGCCCGCTATCTTCCGCTTTGACGAACTGACCTGGCCCGAAGTGGCCGCCTTGCCTCGCGAAACACCGCTGCTGCTGCCGCTCGGCAGTCTGCCGGAACTAAATACTGCCCCGGCGATCCTGAAAGCCACCCAGCCGGTCGGCATCCTCCCGGCCATTCCCTTCGGCTGGGCCGGCAGCGGCTTGGAAGTGCCCGCCTCGGTTTTTAGCACCCTGGTGCACAACCTGGTCGGGAACCTGATCGAGGACGGTTTCACTTCCGTCCATGTGCTGACACCTCCCGGGTTGAATCTGGGAGCGGGTCTACCCTTCATTGTCATCCCATGGCAGGCAACGGGCCCGCTTGCATTGCCGGAGGACCGCGAGCAGGTGCTTATTCTGCCTGTCGGTCATACCGAACAGCACGGATATCATGCTCCCCTTTCCACCGACACGCTCATCATCGAAGCCATCGGCCTGGGCACGGGGCAGGTTGTCCCTCAGCAGGCGTACTGCCTGCCGGTCTTCCCCTACGGGGTCAGCACACACCGGCGCTCGTTCCCCGGCACGTTCAATGTTGGCGGGCGGGCCTTCGAAGATTTCTGGCTGGCGGTGGTGGATACACTCGTCGGGAGCGGCTTCACCCGCTTCTACCTGATGAGCGGGCATGGCGGCAACTCGTCGTTTTTGGTGAATGTGGTCAAGTATGCCGGGGAGAAATACCCGCACATCTTTTGCGCCACGGCCTTCCTGTACCTTTCCGGGCCGCAGGGTGTGGCTGCCTTGGAAGCCAAACGCCAGTCAAAGCTGGGCGGGATGGGGCATGCCTGTGAACTCGAGACCTCGCTCGTCCTACACCTGCGCCCTGAGCTTATCCATCTCGAGCGCGCCGTGGACGAGACCGACTTCGTCACCACCCCCAACTACTACATGGACTGGATCGAGGGCGGCGCCCTCACTGCCAACCCGCCTTGGGAGGACGATACCCGCACCGGGGCCTATGGGGCGGGCTCTTTGGGAACCGCTGAAAAGGGAAAATACTGGCTGGAAACCGCCATCGCCGAGAAGGTGGAACACGTGGCCGAGATCCACGAGCAGTACCGGCGCAGGAAAGAGCGTCGGATGCGGGGCGGGTGACACAAAGATATTTTTATACTTGTTTTGATTTGGTACAATTCATCTGTTGTCCCGCTCTTTGCAAGGGGGTATTCCCTTCAAGGTAACTGCGCGACGGCCAGGAGTATCCTGTTTGAATCAGCACTCATTGATCACCACCCTGAAAAGCCTGCGCGGCAACCCGCGGGGCACTGTGTATACCGAGCCGATCTGGGGCATCCCATATAACCTTTATGCCCCGTATGTTTCGATCTACATGCTGGCTCTTGGCCTGTCAGATAAACAGATCGGTCTGATCGTCAGCGTCAGTTGGGGCTTTCAGATCTTCCTGGCACTGTTGAGCGGGGTGATCACCGACAAATTGGGACGCAGGCGCACCACCCTGATCTTCGATATCCTGTCGTGGAGTGTCCCGGCCCTGGTCTCGGCCCTGGCTCAAAATTTCTGGTACTTCCTGGCGGCGGGTGTCATCAACAGCCTCTGGCGCGTCACCCATAATTCTTGGACCTGCCTGGTGGTGGAAGACGCTGACCCCGGCCAGCTGGTCGATATCTACACCTGGATCTATATTGCCAATATTATTGTCGGCTTCATTGCGCCTCTGGCCGCAATATTCATCGGCGCTTTTTCGCTCGTGCCGACCATGCGCGGGCTCTACATCTTTGCAGCCTTTATGTTCACATTGAAAGCGATTCTCACCTACCGGATGACGGAAGAGACCCGCCAAGGCGTGGTCCGCATGCATGAGACCCGTCACCAGGGAGTCTTTGATATATTGGGAGAATATAGAGGCGTTCTGAACACCCTGTTGCATTCCCCGCGGACACTCTATACTGCTGGTATCCTGCTGGTGCTGGGTATTTCCTCCATGATCAGCGGAAGCTTCTGGGCGATCATTGTGACCGAGAAGCTGCATGTCCCGGCCCGGAACTTGGCCTATTTTCCGTTCGTCAAATCGGCCATCATGCTGGTTTTCTTTTTCGTGGTGATGCCGCGCATCGCCAAAATGCACTTCAAAGTTCCGCTGGTGCTCGGTTTTCTCGGCTATGTCCTCAGCCAGGTGCTCCTGGTCACCGCTCCAGTCCAGGGTTATTTTTCTCTCATCATCAGCGTATTCCTGGAAGCGGTTTGCTTTGCCACTGTCAGTCCGCTTGTGGACCAGATGGTCGCACTGTCAATTGAACCGAAGGAACGTGCCCGTATTCAGTCGATCATGTATATGGGTACGATCCTGATCACTTCCCCGTTTGGCTGGATTGCCGGGACGCTGTCTGAACTCAATAAAAGCCTGCCGTTCATCCTTAACATAATCCTATTCGGAGTGGGCGCAGTGCTGGCAACCCTGGCCGGAAGGGCCTCGCAAAAAAGACCCTCAGCGGAAGCCTTGCAGGCCTGACCCCTTTTTTATTTCCCGGCGCTGATGATGACCCGTTCCCCCAGCCCGGACCAATCGTACAACCATTTCGCATCGGTGGGGGAAAGGTTGATGCAGCCGTGCGAGGCCGCTGTCCCAAAGTTATCGTGCCAGTAAGCCCCGTGAAAGCCGAAGTTACCGGCGTAGGACATGAAGTAGGGCACCCCTTCGATGTAATACTCGCTGGTGGAAGTTGCCGGTGGCGTGATGGAACTGTACTCCACCTTGTTGAGAATGGCAAAGCGGCCTTCGAAGGTCCAGGAATTTGCCCCGGATGAGATCAGGGTGGCAAAGACAAGCTTGCAGTTGTCATAGACGCTCAGCGTCTGCTCAGCCAGGTTGGCATAGATGAACCGACAGGTGTTTTCACCTGCATCCGCTGGCACCTGCGGGCTGACCAGCGCCAACTGATCCTCTGCCAGCCACTCGTCTGCACCGATGGCGATAAAGCCCGGGTTTTGCGTCACCGCCGGGACCTCGTGCACGATCTGGTAGCGGGTATATGCCTGGATGGGCGTCCCCGCCGCGTTAGCGCTCTGGGTATCGGCCAGCACCCAGCCGAAGCGGAAAGGCACCTCGCGCCTCAGCTGGATGCCGCTGAACGTGGATGGCGTCAGTGGCTGTAAATCCTCCCCGTCCATCCAGCCGTAGGTCACCTTGTAAAATGTCCGCCCGTCGCGCTGCTCGGAGGTGGCATAGGCCACGTAAGCCGGATAGTTCGGCAGGGTTCCGAAATTGCCTGTTTTTGCTGCCGCGTCCTGCAGGCTGATATAGACCTTTGCTTTTGGGTTGTTGACCTGGGCGTAGCTGTATTTCA
>CAISEG010000089.1 GCA_903884265.1 uncultured Anaerolineales bacterium
AGTAAATCCCCCAGCCTGAGCAATGGACTCAGCAATAGCCACCACATCACCCTCGGGCTTGTCAAGACTAATGTAGCCATACCCATACTCATCAGTTCTAATTGTAAAGCCAGAAATACGCTTAGCTTCATCAATCATGTCTGCTGGCAAAGCAATGTAAAAGAGAGTAGGTCCTTCTTTCAAAACCATAACAGCTTCTGAGTCAGCATCCCGTACCCATTGAGCAACTTGGGTAGTTACATCATTATCATCCATTACTGCAAGACGGCTCTTTAAATCAGAAAGCTTACGGGATGCATGCGGGGCAGGTTTACTTCGACCTCCACATCCCGCAGGTGACAGAGGATTTCCGTCAGGCACCACTCGGTGGGCGCCGGCTTCCGCTTCCAATCATCTATTGACAGAGATCTGACCAATGTTGCGATGGCAGCCGGAGTGGAGCGCAGGTTAGCTATCAGCGCCTGGGGTGTCTGGAATAATATATTCAGCTTTTCAGGGTCTGTTTTTTCAAGCCAGCTGTGGAATGATTCAAGTGTCCCTTGCGGCACATCGCCGGGTTCGGCAGACACTTCGCTGGATTTCCGTACCCAGAAGACCGGGAACCCAGCCGCCCGGGTTGGTTTAACTTCCCGTTCGATATCGTCGCCGACCATCACAACCGGGTCTTCCGGCCATCCCACCTGCGCCAGGACTTCCGGATAATAAGCGACCGTTTCCTTGGTAAAGTGAAATGTCTCGTATGAAGTCACCAACGCAAACGGATATTTCTCCGGCGACAAGCCAGCCCAACGCAAGCGGTGCTGGATGGCCTTTAAAGGGAAGAAGGGGTTGGTGGCGATCACCACCCGGTGGCCTTGCCTGAACGCCCAGTCCACCAGGCGGACAGCCTCCGGGATGGGTTTCGTCAGCTCACCCAAGGTAGGGAATATCTCATCGTAGAAGTGGTCAAGGGCTGCCTGGATCATAAGGCGGTCCAAACCAAGCTGAGGAAAGAAGTGGGCATCAAAGACTTCCCGCAGGGTGAGAGCTGGGTCCGTGTTAACCATCATCGCTCTTGTCCCGCCTGTCAGAGCCGGGATCATTATCTCCGGTGCTACTATTCCTGCCAGCGCGGTAGAAAGAGCCTGAAAATAGGCTGGGATAAAAACATCCATATTGGTTTCGAGCAGAGTGTCATCGAGGTCAAGCAGGAGTGTAATGGGCATGGCTCGCTCTGGGTGGCAGCCTCGCCACCATGCCCCTTCGGGTTACCGGGCGGCAGAGGAAGCTGATGGGTTTATTTTTTCACTTCAAACATCGGTGGAAGGGGATGGCATTCCCCACAACCTATATGTGGGTCAAAACCAGACCGGCGGGTCTTTTCACAAAAAGGTGTCACTTTGACACGCCGCTGGAATACAGTTGTCAATGGACGGGAAACTTCGCCGCGGAGCTGCATCAATTCACAAGCATTGGCCATGCCGATGGAAGGGACCGGGCAGGTCCGACACAAGTTACGGCTCCAGGTAGCTCCGAGCAACCGGCACTCTTCATGGTCCCGGCCGCGGTAGTAATCACCGAAAAAATATTTACATTCAGATCCAGCAGGTGTTTTCATTTTGTCGTTAGAAAACTCCCGCAGCATTGATCCTGCAGGAGAAGTTGATTATGCCCGGGTCAGGTACTCGCCAGTGCGAGTGTCAACCCGAATGGTATCGCCTACTTTGACAAAGTTCGGGCACTGCACCTCGAAACCAGTCTCAACCTTGACTTTCTTGGTAACGCCAGTGGCAGTATCACCCCGGACGGCTACTTCAGCATAGATGACTTTCAGATCCACCGAGGTGGGCATTTCTATATCAAGGGGTTTCCCTTGATAGAAGGTCAGCTTGCATTCCATGCCTTCCTGGAGGAAACCTGCCGATTCACCAATAATGTCTTTGGAGATACCGGGTTGATCAAACGTTTCCTGATCCATGAAGTAGTAGTTGTCGCCATCGTTGTAAAGGTATTGAACGGTATGAAAATCCAGGCGGGCTTCCTGGACTTGGCTGCCGGAGATGAAGGTCTTTTCAATATTGGAGCCAGTACGCAGGTTGCGAGCTTTTATTTTAATAGTGGCGTTGCCACGGCCAGGTTTGTGATGGCTGTATTCGACAACCTTGAACAAGTTGCCTTCAAGTTCGAAAGTTACACCTTTGCGGAGGTCATTTACGTCAATCATCGGTTTTTCCTTTTTGAAAATTTCAAGCGGGCGGGATTATATGCCAGTTAAAGGAACGCGGCAAGAGGTTAATGATGCCTTTCGGCATCCGGGTCGTCTTTCATCAACTCAACTGCATGCTCCAGGACGGGCAAAACCACCTGAAGATTTTCCAATGCAGCTTTCGGACTTCCCGGAAGGTTAATGATCAGCACCTTACCACGCATCCCAGCCAGCGCACGCGAAAGCATGGCATGCGGAGCAGTCTTCCGACTTTCCTGGCGCATGGCTTCAACCAGACCGGCAGCCTGACGATCGATCACGAGACCTGTCGCTTCAGGAGTGACATCCCGCGGAGCAAAGCCGGTTCCGCCGGTAGTCAGGATAATATCGACCTCCCCGCCATCAGCCCAGATGGATAGGGTCTCGCGTATAACCTTCAAATCGTCCGGTACAACAGCCGTGAGAACCACGGTCCAGCCCTGAGCAGTGACAATCTTCGTCAGGGCGGGGCCTGATAGATCGGGGCGTTCCCCGCGGGAACTGCGGTCAGAAGAGGTCAGGATCCCGAAGCGGAGCGTCATCCGAGGTCCTTCCCATAGGTTTGAACGTATTTCATGTGCTCCCAGCCCCGTTTTTCATAGAAGCGCATGGCGTTCAGATTTTCAACAGTGACCAGCAAATAACAACGAATACAACCCTTTGCTTTCAGACGCCGTTCCAATTCATCCATGAGCAACTCGCCGATGCCTTGTTTGCGGAAATTTTCACTTACCGCCAGGTGATAGACCATGCCGCGCCGCCCGTCGAAACCACCTACCACGGTGCCAACCATTTTGCCGGCGTCTTCGGCTACCAGGAACAAGTCGGGATCGCGTTGGAGTTTTTTCTCGACCTCTTCAGGATCGTCGGAACGGCGCAATTGCACACCGGGGCCGGAGTTCTCCCAGAGGAGCCGGGCATCAGGATAATCGTCAGGGTATTGGAAATCCCGGATTTTCACTTCTGTCATGAGAGTCCCCATTTATTACGAAAGAAGCAAGTCAAACAATTCTTGAGGCATATAAGGCTTGAGTAGAAACGCGTTCGCTCCTGCCTCGAGGCATTCATCAGACTTGTCAATGCCGGAAACCATGACGACTTTAAGACCTTTCAGATCTGGCGTCTCACGGATCTGCCTGACCACATCCAGGCCGTTGCGATCCCCAAGAAAAATATCAATCAACAGAACATCCGGTTTTTCACTTCGAATATTGTCCAGGATATCGCCTGTTTTGTCCAAAAGAGTCGACACCTGGTAGCCCTCCATACCGAGCATGGTTTTCAGAAGCGAGACCATGGTGAAATCGTCATCCGCAAGGAGCACTTTAACCATTCTTTTTCCTTCGTTGTGGTTTTGTTGTGGGCTTAACGGGTTTTTCCAGAGCTGCCTTCAACACATCATTGACCGATTCAGTAAAAATAAAGGTCATTGTCTTGCGGATCTCTTCAGGGACATCTTCAATATCCAACTGGTTACGTTTTGGCAGGATGATCGTTTTCAGTCCGGCGCGATGAGCAGCCAGCATTTTTTCCTTGATCCCACCCACGGGCATAACCTGGCCGCGCAAGGTAATCTCACCGGTCATGCTGACGCCTTTCTTAACCGGGCGGCCGGAAATCAGGGAAACTAGTGCAGTTGCCATCGTGACTCCTGCAGATGGCCCGTCTTTAGGTTGGGAACCAGCCGGGATGTGCATGTGGAGGTCGGTCTTGTCAAAGAAATCTTTTTGGATCCCGATCTCGGTCGCGTGTGAACGAACATAGGAAAGAGCCGCCCGGGCTGATTCCTGCATCACGTTCCCCACCGAACCAGTCACCTGGAAGCCTTTTGCCCCGGGCATGCGCGTAGCTTCGATGAATAGGATCTCGCCGCCGAAAGGCGTCCATGCCAAGCCCGGTACTACACCGGGAATGGATGTGCGCGTGTCGATCTCTTCTGTTTCGAGGAAGATGGGATGTCCCAGGAATTCCTTGACCACTTTTGGTGTGATCCTGGCTGACTGTTTCTTGCCTTCAGCGATGTGAGTCCCCAATTTGCGACAGATGGCGCCAATTTTCCTTTCCAGATTGCGCACGCCAGCTTCGCGCGTATACTGGTTGATAATGGTTTTAAGGGCATCCTTGCTGAAATTCACTTCCGTAGGCCGCAGCCCGTTCTCGCGCACCTGGCGCGGGACAAGGTAGCCCTTGGCGATGGCAATCTTCTCGCTCTCCGTGTAGCCGGAAAGATGGATGATTTCCATGCGATCCAGCAGGGGTGACGGGATGGTTTCCAGAGTGTTGGCCGTTGTAATGAAAAACACTTGTGAGAGGTCGTAGGCCACTTCGAGGTAGTTATCACGAAATTCCACGTTCTGTTCAGGATCCAGCACTTCGAGCAACGCAGAAGCCGGGTCACCGTGGAAATCCATCGTCAGTTTGTCCACCTCGTCGAGCATGAAGACCGGGTTATGCGATTCGACACGGCGCAGAGCCTGCAAAATCCGTCCCGGCATGGCACCAATATATGTTCGGCGGTGGCCGCGGATCTCAGCCTCGTCGCGCACGCCGCCAAG
>CAISEG010000090.1 GCA_903884265.1 uncultured Anaerolineales bacterium
AGGTCGCCGATCAGCAGAATGGTGCGTTGCTCGCGCGGACGAACGCGCCAGCCGTTCGGTCTGGAACGTGAAAGCGTTCGCATCATTTCTTCTCCGGGGCGTAGTTGGTGAATACTCCCTTAATCATACTCCATAAAAAGCCCGAACCCCAGAGAAAGTGCATGCAGGCAATTGCCAGCGGCAGACCAACCAACAGGGAAGAATTCTTCTGCGTGACTGCCGCCTGGACCCCTGCGACGGCAAGTACAAATGCGTAGAGAATGATTTCCACAGCCAGTGGAACTAGGAGGAGAGGCAGGAAGATTCCCAGGATTCCCAACCCGATGAGACTGAGCACGAACAGCGGCGGGAGTGCCTGCCGCCAGATTAGAGTGTTGGGATACCGCCGTACCATGCGCCACTTCCAGAACCCATAGCGGAAGTATTGTTTTGCCAGTCCCGGCAGGGTGGCCCGGGCGAAATATACCGAACGGATGGACGGATCGAGCCAGACTTTTCCACCGGATCTGCGGATGCGGGCATTGAACTCGTAATCCTCATTGGTGAGCTGAGTCTCATCAAAGAAACCGACGATGGCCAGCAATTCACGTTTGAAAGCCCCGAACGGCACCGTGTCCACTGACGCAGATTTCCCTGAATAACGATAGAGTGCGTCGCCCACTCCCAGTGGATGGCCGGCAGCCAAGGCGATGGCCTTTGCCACCCAGGTATCCGCCCCGGGACGGATTTCCCAAACGCCACCCACGTTTTCCCCCAGGCCAGCTTCCAGGTCGGCAACACAACGCTCGACATAATCGGGAAAGGGCATCGAATGACCATCCAGGCGGACAATGATCTCCCCCTGGGCTACTTTCAAGGCGCAATTCAGGCCGGTCGGGATGTGGCGCTTCTGGTTATCCACTACAGCGATGTGGAGATCCGGATGAGAATTAGCAAAAGAGGCAATCTTTCCCCGGGTCCCATCGGTGGATAGACCGTCAGCGATGACTACTTCGAGGTCGGGGAGCGGAAATGTTTGCGCGAAGAGCGCCTCAAGCAGTTTGCAAATGGTCGTTTGCTCGTTAAAGCAGGGGATAATAATGGAGACAGAAGGCATGGTAGTTTTTGTAGTAATAACAAGATCGTTACTACGTTTTCCGTGAGTTAGTCCCGGTTCCGGTATATCATCCCGAATCTCAAACGGGACGGGGTTTGGAAACAACGGTACTTGACTCGGGCGTTGTCAACGGCAGGCTAACGGTGAAGGTACTGCCCGCCCCCGGCTCACTGTGAACGCTTATTTTACCACCATGCGCTGCCACAATCTCTTTGACGATAGCCAGCCCCAGCCCGGCACCGTGTTTTCGGCCACCGGGTCGGGAAAGATCAGCTTGGTAGAACCGGTCAAAAATATGCGGTAAAGCTTCAGGAGAAATCCCGGCACCGGTATCTGCCACCTCCACCTGAATACCAGAGACCGTTTGCACGGCGCGGAGGATGATACTTCCCCCGGCAGGGGTGAATTTCAAGGCGTTATCCACCAGGTTGGTGAAAACCTGTGCCAATCGGTCACCGTCTCCAATGATGGCTGGTAGAGGAGGGGCTTCCACGCGAATATCCACATTGCCGTCGCGTGCCTGCGGAGCGAACTTTTCCGAGATGCTGTTGAGCAAAGCTCCAATATCCACCGAGGCACGCTGGAGGTCGAGCGTCCCGGCATCCAGACGGGCCAGGTCGAGCAGGTCTAGAACCATGCGGTGCATCCGTCCGGATTCGTTGAAGATCACCTGGGCGGCTTGTTTTTGGGCTTCAGGCGTGCTGGCGGTACCATCCAGGATGGCTTGGGCGAAACCCTGGACGGAGGTGAGGGGCGTCTTCAGTTCGTGGCTGACGTTGGCAACAAATTCGCGCTGCGACTTTTGCCCGGATTGCACGCGTGTGTTCATCTCATTGAAGGCGCGCGTCAGTTCCTGTACCTCGTGCGGACCGCGGGGTGCGATGGGCCTTGCCCCCGCCGATGGCATTCGCCGCGAAGCAATTACCACTCTTTGAAGTGGATCGCCAATCCAACGCGCCAGCCAGAACGCAACCAGAAGAGAAATGACCAATGCCGTAATGGCTGCTCCTAGGACGGGGAGCAGCAGTTCATCGCTTAAAACGGTCAGTAAGGGCACAGCCGGGCGGGGTACCCCGAGCAGGAGCCAGCGGCCATCATTTAAATGACGCAGCATATACAGCCAGTAATTTCCATTTTGGTCCCGGAGAATCGAATATGGCCGCAGGCGGGGAAAACGAGGCAATGAAAGCGCAGGTTGCAAAGCTGTTTGGGAATCATTAATCAACTTGCGGTTTGCACTGTAGAGGATAATGCGGGTGGAATAGGCTTGATCAACCTGTTCGATGCGTGCCTGAAGATCAGCTGTGGATAGATTGGTCCATTCTGTCTCATCCTTATGCAAGAGTGAGGCAACCACTGTCAACCTTGTACTTGCCTGGCGGTAAGTGGATGGGTTCTGAATAATATAAATAAAAAGGACGATCGCGACCACTGACAACGCAGCGGCGGTGACCAGGGCGTAACTTAACCAGAGGCGAGAACGAAGGGAGGAGAACATCAATCCACCAGTTTATAACCGATGCCAGTCACAGTCTCGATATTGACCGAACTGCCTGTCATTTTCCTGCGCAAGTGGGCGATGTGGACATCCACTGTACGGGTCTGACCGAAGAAGTCGAATCCCCAGGCTTGCTGGAGCAGTTGTTCGCGGGTGAAAACACGCCCCGGCTGACCGGCCAGGATGAGCAATAACTCGAATTCCTGAGTGCGCAAGTCAAGGGTTTGGCCACCGATATGGACCTCGCGGCGCTCGGTATCGATTGCCAGGTCACCGACGTGAATGGATGTACCGGCCTGGGTGGTACGTTCGGCTCTGCGCAGGATGGCTTTGACACGGGCAACCAGTTCGCGGGGGTTGAATGGTTTGGTCATGTAATCGTCAGCGCCCAGCTCGAGGCCCAGAATCTTATCGATATCCTCGTCACGGGCAGTCAGCATGATGATTGCAACTGGATTATCTCCGGCGCGCAGGCGCCGGCAGACTTCAAAACCATCAAGTTTGGGGATCATGACATCGAGGACGATCAAGGCCGGGTTAAGACGCTTCACGGACTCCATCGCTTCCTCGCCATCCCCGGCTGATTCCACCCGGAAGTTCTCGCGTTCCAGGTACATGCGGGCAAGCTGAACGATGGAAGGTTCGTCGTCAACCAGAAGGATCAGTTCGGAGGTCATTTTAGAATGGCAATGGCTTCAATTTCGACCGCTCCGCCCTTGGGCAGGGCTGCGGCCTGGACGGTGCTGCGGGCAGGCGGGTTTTCGGTGAAGAACTCGGCGTAAACGGCGTTCATATTAACAAATTCAGCCATATCTTTCAGGAAAACTGTGGTTTTAATCACCCCCTCCAGCCCGGACCCGGCATCTGAAAGCACGTGGCGGAGATTGGTTATCGCCTGACGGGTTTCCGCTTCGATCCCACCCAGGACAAGGTTGCCGGTGGCAGGATCCAGACCAAGCTGGCCAGAAGAGAAGACCAGGTTACCGGTGCGAATGGCAACGGAATAGGGGCCTATGGCTTTAGGGGCCTTATCGCTGGTAATGACTTTTTTATCCATACTCGTCTCTCCTTAATCGGGTTGCGTTGATTTTACTGCAAAAGACAAACAGAGACACGGCAACCAGCCGTGTCTCTGTTGAGAGGAAAACGAACTTTTTATGGGGCAGTGGGAGCCTGGGCTGGTTGGTGGGCATCGCGGAAGGCTCTAACTGCTTCGCGCAGGGCCATACCGGTGCCATCCATGGCGGTACGGGTATCTTTTAGCACCTGGGCGAGAGCTTTGACTGTCTCGACTGCGGCGGCGCGATCGGTCACTTTACCATTTGCATCGAAGCCATTATGGCTGGCAATGATGGCAGCACCGGGATCATGAGCAGCCTGCGCGGCAGGGATGACGGCAGCCAAAGCATTCAAGGCAGCCTGGACGGCGGAGGTATCCCAGCCTTTTTGATTGGCCTTGTCAATCAGGGACTGGGCCCTAACGATAAAGGCATCGGCTTTGGTAAACCTGTCGGTCTGGCGCTGGTAAACAGACTGTGCTCGGGCCCAGACTTGTTCCACACGCGCGTTATCTGCGGGTTGGTTGGCCGGCGGAGTGGTCTGGTCCTGGAGACCGGCCGCGGAGGCACTGACGGCGGGTATGGCAGCCAGCCCAATGGCAAGGACGAGGACTGCCAAGGCAAATTTCTTAAAGAACGGGATGAGTTTGGACATGTTATTTCTCCTTATTCGTTTGGTTTTGATGATTGCATTGTAGGTCTGTCAAGTAAACGGCATATGGCGGGGATGTAAAATCATTGTAAAACGTGTTTTGACCTTTGCTTGACAATCTTCCTCTCTACGTGTAAAATCTCACCCGCTCAATTGAAAGAGCGTTCCCAGGCCGAGATAGCTCAGTTGGTAGAGCACACGACTGAAAATTGTGGTGTCGCCAGTTCGATCCTGGCTCTCGGCACTCTCGGCCTGATGGTAAGGCCACCTGCGGGCGTAGTACAGTGGTAGTACGTCTCCTTGCCAAGGAGAAGGTCGTGGGTTCGAATCCCATCGCCCGCTCTCAA
>CAISEG010000091.1 GCA_903884265.1 uncultured Anaerolineales bacterium
GATGACGTACACGTCCTGGCCGCGTACGCTGCTGTGCAACTTGACAAACAGGTTCTCGTTGGGAAATTCAACGATATCCCGGCCGCACAATTCCTCGCCCAGGTAATCGGCCACCTTTTGGGCCAGCTCCGAGCTGGCCGTGCCTGCATAGAGTTTAATGCCGCCGTAAACCCGCAATTCATTGGATTGAGCCATGTTATCGCCTATTCTTCAGGAGTCCACTCTGAGCGTAAAACGCTCATGATCAGATCATCAAAATACTTCCCCGCGCGGAAATCTGCCTGGCGCAGGCGGGCCTCATGCACAAACCCAGCCTTCTCGTAGGCACGGATGCCGCCCAGGTTTTCGGCATCGACGCGCAGGAAGATGCGGTTCAGGTTCAGGGTCCCAAAACCATGGCGCAGGAGCAGGCGCATCACCTCCGTCCCGTAGCCCTTGTTCCAACAGGTTTTTTCCCCAATGAAGAGCCCCACTTCAGCACTGCGGGTGCGCCAGTTGATGTCAAAAAGGGCGCAATTACCGATCAACCTCCATCCATCCCCATCATTAATTTCAATGCCGAGGGAATGTTCCTCAGGCGGGCGTTTGAGCATGTCCTCGAACCAGTGCTCCTCGGCAGCCTGCGAGATGGGCATCGCCATGGAAAGGTAACACCGCACCTCAGGGTCATTTAACCATTCGACAAATTTGGGCAGGTCGCTGCGTTCGTTGCCGCGCAGACGAATATGTTTCCCGTAAAGCATGAAAATCTCCATAAAAACAGGGCGGCAGGTTGGGATGTTAACTGGATTATACTATCCTTGACCGGCTGCGCGTGAAGATATAAAATGAACTAACGCTCGTTTGTTCTAATGTTTCACGACCTGTGCTATACTCGAATCGACATGCAGACCGACTTTTTCTCCGAAGGGCGCGCTTCCTGGTCTACCTGGGCCGAATTCCTCCGCCGCCGCGGATTGGAAGGTCTGGCTGCTTGGGCGCTGGAAGCTGCCGGCCCTTTGACAGTGCTCGGCGCGCAGGCGCTCTACCTCGGCAGTCCCCTCATCCGCCCGGCATGGTCGGATGGACAGGTTGAGGCGTTGGCCGGTTTGTTGGAAGACCACGATGAGGCGCTGGCCTTTGCCGCTTTTCTGCGGGAGGAAATGCCTTCATGAGCATTGGTCTTGGAATCGCCGGTTTTGGGATCGTATTCTTCAGTTCAGTACTGATGCTGGGGCTTGCATTCCTGCATCGCAAGAAACCCTCCGTCTTCCGTGACATCCCTGCTTTTACCCGTCTGCGCCAGGCAGTGGGACTCGTTGTCGAAGATGGTAGCCGCCTCCATGTCTCACTGGGGCACGGCGCGCTGACCACGCCTCAATCCGCCTCGGCCTTGGCGGGTCTCGCCCTCCTGCACCGCCTGGCCAACCTGACTTCTGCCGGTGACCAACCACCCATTTCCACCTCTGGTGACGCAACGCTGGCCATCCTCTCGCAAGACACCTTGCAAGCCGCAGCCCGCACCTCCGAACGGGCCAATTTCGACCCGACTGCGGGAAGATTAACCGGTCTGACCCCCTTCTCCTACGCTGCCGGAGCGATCCCGGCCATCCGCGACGAAAACGTTTCGGCTAATGTTTTGATGGGAAATTTTGGCGTCGAAGTGGCCTTATTGACCGATGCCGCGGAACGCGAAAATAGCTTCGTGCTGGCTGGTAGTGACAATCTGGTCGCCCAAGCCGTGATCTATGCCACCGCCCAGGAGCCACTTATCGGGGAAGAAGTCTATGCAGCCGGAGCATACTCCGAAGCCGGTCCGCTGCATACTGCCAGCCTGAGCGTGCAAGATGTCCTTCGCTGGCTGATTATTGCCGCCATCCTGGTGGGGGCGCTGCTCACCCTTGCAGGTGTGCTGTGAACCGCAGGAACATCCCCTCCCTCATTATAATAATCAGCACAGCCATCGCGATGGCGAGCGGTTTTCTCGTCCTGGGAGGTTATTTTTTTGCTCAGAACACGAATGGCCAGGCCTCCCTTCTATCAGACATACGCTTGACCCTGCTTAACTGGGCAATTATTTTGGCAGGTTTTGCCATCTTCATCGGCATCATTAATCTGTCGCAAGTCCACTTTAAAAAGATCCAGAACAAGCAAAAAGGGGCATTCTACAGCCTGCTCCTGATTGTCAGCCTGGCAGCCACATTCCTGTTTGGTCTGTTCAAGCCCGGCCAGGTGGAGATTGTCTTTACAACAGTCCAATTGCCAGTGGAAGCCAGCCTGATGGCGCTGCTGGCCATCACCCTCACTTATGCCAGCATCCGACTGCTGCGCCGCCGGCTCAATCTGCTTTCCGTCATCTTCCTCGTCACGGCCCTGCTCATCCTGCTTGGCACCGCTCCCCTGCCCTTTGTGGGAGACATACCCGGCTTGAGCGACTGGGTGCGTCCTTTCATCGCCCAGGTAATGGCTGCCGCGGGGGCGCGCGGCATTCTGATTGGTGTGGCACTTGGCACGCTGACCACCGGCCTGCGCATTCTCTTCGGCTCTGACCGTCCTTATGGGGGAAACAAATAATGGCTGATGTGCGCTGTCCAAAGTGTGGTAAGTCCAACCCGCCAAAACTGGAGACCTGCCGGTTCTGTGGAGGCTCCTTGGAGCCACTCTCCGCCTCCACGCCAGTCGATTCTGAGCCCATCAAGCCAGGCGAGAATCCGGTCAAGAAAAATACCTCCGAGTTCGAAAAAGTAAAACCCGCCC
>CAISEG010000092.1 GCA_903884265.1 uncultured Anaerolineales bacterium
GGGGGGCTGATTGGTTAATAAAAATACCCCAGACTGGCTGAGAGGAGCAGCAGACCAAGGGTAGATGGGATTATGAAATGGTGGGGCGTGGGGATTGACGTACATGTTTAGCGTTCTGATCACAAAATGAGTCAAACGGCAGGCGAAATTAAGCCGAAAGACTCTATCGGAAGCGGAAAGAAAGCAGTAGACTTTCTGGCATGAGCCGTACCCATAAGAAGACTCCCGAGCAACCGAGCAGTAAAGACCAGCGGATCGCCGAATTGGAGATGGAACTGGTGCGGGAGCGCACCAACAACCAGAGGCTGCAACTGAACGTTCAGAGATTGCAGAAACTGTTGGAGCAGTTGCGGGCGCAAGTGGTAGAGTTGCAGCGAGAGGGGAAGCGTCAGGCGGCGCCGTTTGCGCGTCGGAAACGGGTGGAGCATCCGAAGAAGCCTGGACGCAAAGCCGGGCAGGGGAAGTTTTCCCGACGAGAAAAGCCTGCGCCAGAGCAGGTCAAAGAGACGAAAGTGGCTGAACTGCATGGTTGTCCGCAGTGTGGGGGGAGTAAGTTGAGAGATATTCACGAGCATGAGCAGTATATGGCCGACATTCCGGTGATCGTGCCGATTATCACCCGCTATGTGACGTACAGTGGCTACTGTGTCGATTGCCATAGGCGGGTACGCTCGCGCCACCCCGAGCAAATCTCGCAGGCAAGCGGAGCAGCGGGAGTGCTGGTTGGGCCACGCGCCAAGGCCCTGGCGGCGGATCTGAAGCATCGTTTGGGAGGCTCGTACGGCAAAGTGAGCGAAGCGCTCAATGATGCCTTTGGGTTGCAAGTTTGCCCGAGTGGTTGGTGTCAGGCTGACCAGCGCTTGGCTAAAACCGCTTTGCCGATCTATCAAGACCTGCTGAAAGTCATCCAAAGCAGTGCAGTGGTGCATGCCGATGAAACTGGCTGGCGGATTGGCATCTTGTCGGCCTGGTTGTGGGTCTTCACCAACAAAGAAGTCACGGTCTATGCCATTCGGGACAATCGCAGCAGTGATGTAGTGGTCGAGATCCTGGGTGAGAAATTCAAAGGCATCCTGGTTTCCGATTGCTTCGTGGCCTATGACGATAAAAGGCTGGCGGAATGGCTCAAACAGAAATGCTTTTCCCATTTGCTGAAGGATCTGAAAGAGATGGAAGAGGGCAAAACCGGCCGGGCGGTGCATTTTGCCCAGCAATTGACTACCTGTTTGCGAGCCGCTCTGGTTTTGAAAAAAGAGAAACCCAGCCTGGATCCAGCCATCTTTGCCCAACGTGCAAAGGCTCTGGAAACGCAACTGGACGCCTTTATTTCCAGCCAACGTAATCTGAAGGACCGGGATAATATCCGCTTTGCCAAACGCCTGCGCAAACATCGCCCGCATTTGCTGCGCTTCCTGTATGTGGAGGGCCTGGATGCCACCAATAACCTGGCCGAGCGTCAGTTGCGACCGGGTGTGATCATCCGTAAAACCAATGGCTGCAATCGCGCCCAGGGAGGAGCAGATGCTCATTCGATTTTGACCAGCGTTATGGTGACTTGTCATCAACATTCTGTTCCTATCCTGAACTACATGGTTAGCTTGCAACGATTCGGAGAAACTCCGCCTTCTTTGGTCGCTGCTCCACCATAGTGCACCTTGGACGCTAAACATGTACGCTTGACAATAAGAATATATGTTCTATAATTGGGGTATGAATGATGATATCGTCCGTCTAAAAGCCCTTAGTGAACAGATGACTTTCGAACCGGCTGAAGACCACAGTCCGATCGGTA
>CAISEG010000093.1 GCA_903884265.1 uncultured Anaerolineales bacterium
ATGCACATCTCCGCGGCAGCGACAGCCAGTCCGCCTTCGGATAGATCATGGCAGGCGCAAACGAATCCGTGGTTGATGCCAATGTGCAGGGCAGTGTAGACAGCCGGCGAGATCTTTGAAATGGCAGGGACAGGCTCGAGTAAATATTGAGAAGTAATCAGGGAAAAATGGGAACCGCCAAAAACTGGGGTGAAATTTCCGACCAAGTAGAGCAAGCTACCCGGTTGTTTCAAGTCCATTGTCACGGCTTTGGTGATATCAGGGATGCGTCCGATGGCGGAGATCAGCAGCGTGGGCGGGATGGCATGACGCTGGCCGTCGGCGCCGAGGTATTCATTGTTAAGCGAGTCTTTACCAGAGATGAAGGGTGTACCGAAGAGCAGCGCCCCGTCGTGACAGCCGCGGGCCGCTTCGACCAGCGAACCAAGCGTTTCGTGGCGCAGCGGATCGCCCCAGCAGAAGTTATCAAGCACAGCGATCCGGGCCGGGTCAACCCCGACAGCGACCGCATTGCGGATGGCTTCATCCAGAACTGCAAGGGCCATGGCGTAAGCGTCGCGCTTGCCATATTCAGGGTTAAGCCCGTTGGAGAGGACGATGCCAGCCATGCCAGCCGTGCCGGTCGGTTTGAGCACAGCTGCATCGGAAGGCGCGTCAGCCTGCACACCGGTCAGAGGCTTAACCACCGTCCCACCCTGGATTTCATGATCATAGAGGTGGATGATGTTGGCCTTGGAGGCGATGTTGGAATGGGAGAGAAGAGCGAGCAAAACACCGGAGAGGTCAGAGAACAGAGCAGGGAGAGCAGAGACTGAGGAACTTCTCCCGGTTTCTAACTCTTCATTCTCTATTCGGGCAATGAGTTTTCTTTGTGGGATCCCCATGTGCAGGAATTCATTCGTCAGATCCAGAACGACCTTGCCTTCATAGCGCACTACCAACCGGTTGGAACCGGTGAACTCGCCGATGTCGGTCAACTCGGTGGTGTAGGTGTCACATAATTCCTGCAGGGCTGGGACATTTTCCGGCGGGACGGCCACCAGCATGCGTTCCTGGGCTTCGGAGAGCCAGATCTCCCAAGGGACCAGGCCGGGGTATTTCAGGCGAACATGCGCCAAGTCCACGTCCGCGCCGATCGTGGAAGCCATCTCCCCCACTCCTGACGAAAGGCCACCCGCACCGCAGTCGGTGATGGCGCTGTACAGGCGGTGGTCACGCGCCGGGAGCAGGACGTCCACAAGACCCTTTTCGGTGATCGGGTCACCGATCTGCACCGACGCGCCGGAGACCTCGCCAGTCTTGGCATCCATCGTCATCGAGGAAAAGGTCGCCCCACGCAAGCCATCGCGACCTGTCCGGCCACCAAGGACGATCACCCGGTCGCCGCGGCGCGGGTTGCGCACATGGAACCCTTTTGGGGCGAGTCCCACCGTCCCGCAGAAAACCAGCGGGTTGGCGGTGTAGCCGGGGTCGAACCAAACCGCGCCGTTGACGGTTGGGATGCCCATCTTGTTGCCGTAATCCTGTACCCCAGCCACCACACCGGTTAGGACCCGGCGCGGGTGCAGAACACCCTCCGGCAGGTCAATGAAGCGTGCCGACTGTAGCCCAAAGCAGAGCACATCGGTGTTGGCAACCGGCTTAGCTGACACGCCCAGCACATCCCGGATGACACCGCCCACGCCAGTGTTCGCCCCGCCGAACGGTTCAATGGCAGACGGATGGTTGTGCGTCTCCACCTTGAAAGAAACTTCAAATTGGTCATCGAAATCAAGGATCCCAGCATTATCCACGAACGCCGAGCGTACCCAAGGAGCGCCAATCGTATCGGTGGCGGATTTGATAAAAGTCTTGAAGAGTGAGTCGATCATGAGGGGTGAAGAATGGTTATTGGATCCTCCGTATTCGACCTGGATCATTGCTTTGAAAGTCTTATGCCCGCAATGCTCCGACCAGGTCTGGGCAATAGCTTCGAATTCTACGTCGGTCGGATCGCGGCCTTCGGACTGGAACCAGGATTGAACAGCTTTCATCTCAGCCAAATCCAACGCGGCGCGGCGTGACGTGGAAACTGCCAGCAGTTCCGGGTCACTCAGTCCACGCAGGCAGATGGTCACCACCTCCCCGGACGAGGCGGCTTCCTGGGGGAAGGACGGGGCGATCGCGCCTAAACTCCAACGCTGGATGGTGGGATTCGCCATTAGACGGCGGGTCAGCTCGCGCGCCTGTTCCCCCGTGAGACCTGAGAGAAGATAACGTGCCCCTGTGGCGGCGCGGTGAACCCCGGCCAAGCCCAGTTCATGGGCGGCACGGACAAGTTGTGCGGCAACCGGGTCGGTCACGCCAGGCCGCAGGGCCACTTCCACGGTCACGTTGGCAAATCCAACTTCCGGTAGAGCATCGGAAAGTTCGATCCAGTCTGCTGTCTGCGTAAGCGGGTCAGTTAATAGGGCGAGGGCCAGCTGCTCGCATTCCCCGGGCGACAGTTGGCCCTCGATAAAGTAGAGATCCTGGCAGGTGATCAATTCGAGTTGCTCGAACATCAGCGCATGAGCGTCAGCCAGAAGACCCTTGGAGCGGGGATCGGGGTGGTTGAAGCGGATCACGAACCGATAGATGGGCGCGGGTGGGATTGTACTAGAGGAGTGTTGTCTGGTCAAGTTGGATCATATTATTGGCTATATTTAGTGTTTTTCATTCTGCTTCTTTTCGGATGCTGTTTTGCCTAATCCTGTTTCAACACGTTTTTAAACAAAAAAGTGCCCAAAAAGGCACTTTTTCCTACTTTGTAGAACTTGTAAGTTGCGGGGGCTGGACTCGAACCAGCGACCTCCAGGTTATGAGCCTGACGAGCTGCCACTGCTCTACCCCGCGACGGGTCGAACGAGCGGCTATTGTATCACCCACGGGGAGGCGAGTCAAGGATAGAGGAAAATTTCCCGACTGTACAGGTACATCGTCCCATCAATGCGGTCATCCGGTTGGCGGACAACCAGCAGCGCCCAACTCCCGATGGAAACTGAGTATGGAAGATCCACTTGAAAAGGCACATAACTGTCATCCGGAGCCGGAATAATGGTTACTGGTTGGGATGCAATTACCTTGCCCTCCCTGGTGATCAATTCAACCACCGATGGCAGATTGTTGTAGGGGCGCATTTCCCCAGCTACCCTCAACATACCACCAGAGTTGCGGTGCCCGGCCGCTGGTTGGTCAATAATGCAGCGCTCTTTTAAATTACCCGGCGGATTGACGATCGAAATGCCTTCGGAGAGTAAAATAAGATGGATTGAATTTACGGCTGTTAACCTTCCATACTCATCCTGCGTGTTCATCGACAAGCGCGCCAACTCCCCGGCTGCCTGTACTTCGAAGGGCATCGTCCCGTAAAAATACGCCCATAAGTAGGCGGTATTCAGTTGTAAAATTTCTGAAACCAAAAGTTGGCCATCTTCCCCGTAGAGGGTTGCATAGCCTTTGTTACCGTACCCTGGAATGGCATATCCGGTTAAGATCATCGGTGAGACCAGTTTCGATTGCGGCCCCGGGCTCAAGAACTGAATTGTCCCCGAGCCGACTTCCGGTTGAGGGAGACTGGTCGGTACCGGCGTGGGTGGCATAAGAGTCGGGATGAGAGGCAATGCCTCGGTGATCGTTGGTTCGAGAGTGGGAGGAAGTTCAGGTGTCAAGGTCATCTCTAGGGTTGGGGAAATGATCTTGGGTGTAGGGGAAATGGTCGTTGGTTCGGGGGGCAGCACCGTGGGCAGGATCGTGGCAGGTGGGATCGAAGTCAAGGTCGGGGACGGAGAAGGGGTTACTGTCGCCGGCACACAAGTGGTTAAAAAGGCCAGCAGAGCGCAGGTCAGTAATAAGCGGCGTTGCATTTCGAAATTATACCCGTAAACAAGAGACGCTCCGTTTGGAGCGTCTCCATTGTTCTAAATATTATAGATTTCGCTGTATTTCTTGGTTAGGTAACGCAAATAAGGAGCCGGGTCGATCTTGGAACCGGTCACTTTCTGTACCAATTCCTGCGGTTCGAACTTGGCTCCATGGCGATGGATCTTCTCATGCAACCAACCGAGCAGGGCCTCAAATTTACCCTGGCGGATCTGCTCCACCAGGTCGGGAATATCCTGGTTGATTTTCTCCCAAAGCTGGACCGAGATGAGGTTACCAAGAGCATAGGTGGAGAAATAACCGATCGATCCACCGGACCAATGGATATCCTGCAAAACGCCCTTGTCATCGCCGGGCGGAGTTACACCCAAATAATCTTGCATCTTGGAGTTCCAGAGGTCAGGCAAATCTTTGACTGCCACTTTCCCTTCAAGCATGGCAATTTCCATTTCTAGGCGCAGCATGATGTGCAGGTTGTAAGTTGCCTCGTCGGCTTCAACTCGGATGAGCGAGGGCTGTACTTTGTTAATGCCTTTATAGAATTTCTCCAGTGGGATGCCCGCCAACTGCGGGAAGGTCTCCTGCAGGCGTGGGTAGAAGTACTGCCAGAATGGGAACGAACGTCCGACCAGGTTTTCCCACATGCGGCTTTGCGATTCATGGACTGCCAACGAAGCACCGCCTTCCAATCCGGTGCGCTCCAATTCAGGGGCGACACCCAAGCCATAGAGGGCGTGACCGCACTCGTGCATGGTACCAAAAAGCATCGTATTGAGGAAGTTCGGAGCAACCCGGGTGGTGATACGCACATCGTTAATACCAAATTCAGTAGTAAAGGGATGAGGAGCTTTATCTTGCCGGCCGCGATTCCAATCATAGCCGAACCTGGTGATTACTTCTTTACCAAAATCCCACTGTTTCTGCTCGTCAAAGGGTTGGTGGAGGAAGGAATCATCCACCTGTGGCTTACCGGCAATGGCCTTGATAAGTTCCACCTGTTTTGGGCGCAGACCATCAAAGATGGCCTTCACATCAGTGGTCTTCATGTTCGGTTCAAAATCATCCATCAAGGCATCGTAAGGGCATTCGACATTCGGGAAGTAGGATGCATATTCCTGGACCAGGGTGATAATCTTCTCAAGATGTGGACGGAAGATGGAGAAATCAGATTTGGATCGGGCTTCCATCCAAGCCTGTTGACCAAGAGTAGTCGCCTGCGCCATTTCCATAACATGTTTGGTCGGCACACGCACGGCTTTCTCGTAGCCGCGGGTGGTGACTTTAACCAGGCGGGCATCATCCGAATCCGGGTCAAGGCTGGCCGCGATCGCCTTGAGTTCATCCAGCAATTTACCCAGTTCGGGCGAAGTGGCACGCTCGTGAACTAGGCGTCCAAGCAACGCAAGTTGATTACCGCGCGCTTCCGCTCCGGCTGGCGGCATATAGGTCTGCTGGTCCCAACTTAGCAGGGCTGCCGTAAAGCTTAAGTCCATGATTTCAGCCAGAGATTCTCTGAGCTGCTTGATCTTTTCATCCATGAAATTCTCCTTGGTACAATGTGATCTCTCTTTTTACAAATCCGCGCTTTCTTCTTTCAGAATCCAAAGACAAACCCGAGCGCAACAACATCAATTATACTCTGGCTCGTTATGGATGGAATACATTCCGAAGGAAATCACCACGATATTAAAACAAATAATGGATGTTGGGCGGGTTTTAGCCACCCAACATCCACATATTTTCCTTATTTCATCGAATTTTCAATGGATCAGCGAATTCCGAGGTAGGCGTAATACCCGAAATTCACATCGCCCACGGAACCACCATTTGTAACCGTCGCCGATTGAGGTCCTGTCTCGTGGTCGGTTGGGCGCGGGCTTGGCGAAACGTCCACGCAATAGGTGCCCGCGGGGACTGTAAGCGAGTAAAATCCTGAAGCATTTGTCGTTGCAGTAGTAACAACACTTCCCGGGCTTCCGCATCCACCAGAACGGGCTCGCACATTTGCTCCCGAAATGCGCATGGAGGCGGGACCAAAGACAAGGCCCCCATTAATTCCATTATCGAAGACAATCCCCGATATGGTCCCGGGTAATACCGGAGTTGGTGTCGGTGGGACGGGGCAAATCCCCGGTTCATTGCCAGTCGGTGTAAAGCCCACGGCCCAACGGCAGGTATTATCCACTTCTGCCAGTGCCTTAATCGGGTAGAACTGCGTCAATTCAACCAGCGGCGATCCAGCATCCGCGGCAGTGAAATGATCGTTGTAATCAAACCAAGCCGGGTTAAGCATGCTGTCGTTCATTGCCCATGCACCCCAAGTGAATTTTTCGTCATCATTAATCAGGGAGCGTTTGAAAGCGACCTGAACACTGTTCGGATCTGTTGGCGAAATACGCGCCCAAGCCGCATCGGAATCGGACCCAATACCCTGGTCAAAAATGAGCGTCTCGTATCCATCTGTGCTCGCGGGTGGATCAGACTGGATCGGGTGTGTACCGCCAACATCATGGTTGTTGTCCACCCAAACGCGCACCCCATCCGTCAACCATTTCGGGCCAGGCTTCGAAGCCATCAGCAGCACATCACCACGGCCATCTACGTTCAAATCCACTTCAATGCCATAATCCTCGGGTAGTCCACCTGCAGGATTCTGTCCAACCAGGCTGATATTAACATACACCCACAGGTCATCGTGCGATAATCGAGTGCGGATGATGTCCAAGTCCTGGAAATATATGTCCATGGTATTCGCATTGAAAGAACGTTCGAACAGGTTCGTGGTGAAACTGTCACCGCCGTTGGCCCGGTGTTCAGAAGCCAGCGTGGATGAATTCCGGTCTGTGATCTCGCTTAGGGCACTGACCGGAGGCTCCCCCGGAATTAACGTATGAACGATCGGGACTGGTGTTGCTGTCTGCGTGTTTTCTGGTACAGTTGGTACAGTGGTCGGTGGGATATTATCTCCACCCGCTGTGGTAGGTGTATTAATCGGTTCGCTCACTGGGATAGTGGGTGTAGCTGTGGTGGATGTAGCACATGCTAAAAGAGCCGCCAATAAGGCTGCCACACCCAACCAAAGGGCCAAACGTCGAAATTTATAGCTGTTCATGTCTTCTCCTTTATCCATTATTGAAAGAAAATTAGAGGAGGTCAATCCGTGTACATAACATTCTACTCTTTTTTGTGATTGAAACATATCACCCACAAGTGCCGTTTACCTATCGCCAAATCCTCCCAAGAGGTTAGATGATCGATAGATCCAGGTACCAGTTAAGCATCACTTCGTGCGCCACCTCAGGGACTGCCGCGTACCCAAAGCGCCGGATCTCCCCCAATTGACAACCCATGCGCTGATAAAAAAAGCAGGCGGGAACATTTACGTTTTGCGTCTCCACTTTCATCTGCCGGCAGCCGCGCTTTCTGGACCATTCAGCTGCATACCGGAAAAGCGGGATTCCCGCACCACGATATGAAGGGCGTATGCGCAGATCCCATAAAACCGAAAGGTCATGCCGGTCTTCTAGCATAAATACTCCGGGGGAATCGAATGCCACCGCTGCCGCACCCACCAGCCTGCCGCCAACCGTCGCAAGGAAGAAGCCCCCGTTCTTTACGTCAAAAAGCATTGGCCAGTCTGGGGGGAGCTCTCCATAAGAGTCATAATCCTTGATATAAAGGTTTTCCACCGGTACCTGGTTCAAATG
>CAISEG010000094.1 GCA_903884265.1 uncultured Anaerolineales bacterium
ATGCCGCGCAAGACCGGCGGCAAGGTCGGTCACCGCAGCTATAGTTCCTACAAGGACATGGATGCGGGCGCTGGCAGCGGGTTTGGTCGCCTAGAGAAGACCGAGATCGCCAAGAAGAAGTATGTCAAGCCGGTCTAAGTTGCCAATCTGGTAATTAGTAACTATATGTAGTGGGTCGGGGGCAACCTCGGCCCATTACTATGTCTAGTCGTAGGGGCGCTTATGCAAACGATTGATACGGTTTTCCAGCGTGAATTGAAGAAGCTGGTTGCCACTAGGATATTGGATTTGAAGGATAATCTGGCATTGAACTCGTATGAGAACATTGCGGACTTCAAGTATTTGATGGGGAAAATTGCAGCCTTGACCGATCTGGCGGACATGATGGATGCGGCCCAAGAGGCCGCAGATCAACGCAACCGCTAAGTATTAAAGGGATACCTATGCCGCCTAGAATGATGGAACACGACACGGACCCAAAGTTAATTCTAAAGGAACAAATCGGGAACACGGATAGCTTTGAAATCTATAACAACCAGATTTTGATTGCCGTTTATATCCGCCCCCAGAAGACCAAGACCGGCATTTACCTGCCGGATTCTATCGTCGCTGAAGACCAGTTTCAGTCGAAGGTCGGCCTAGTCCTGAAGAAGGGTCCGGCTGCTTTCGAGGGCGATGACAGCCTGTGGTTCAAGGACATGCACATCGAACTGGACGATTGGATCGTGTTCCGGCCCTCCGATGGCTGGGCGATTACCGTCAATGGCGTCCTGTGCCGGATGCTGGATGACACCTCGGTGCGCGGGAAAATCGACGTACCCGACAAGATTTGGTGAAAGGACCAATCAAAATGGCTAAAAAACCCAAAGACGAAGAGGTCGAGGTTATTCTGGAATCCCCGGAACCCGAGACTGAGCAGCCTGAACTTGAACTAGAGATCACGGATGCACCGGCCCCGGTAGAAGCTAAGGCTTCAGATGCCGATAAGGCTATCGCGGACCTGAGAAAGCAGCTTGAGACCGAGCGTACTGCCCGGTATGAGGCCGAAAATCGGGCTAGGCAGAGCAGCAATACCGCTGCAAAGGCCGAAACCGACGTTCATCAGGCCAATTTGCACCTAGTTAACGGTGCGATTGAGTCCATGACGCGCGAAACTGACATCCTGAAGGCCAATTTGGCTAATGCCATGGCTAATGGGGACCATTCCGAGGCGGCAAACATCCAATATGCCATGTCGGAGACGGCTTCAAAGCTAAGTCAGCTTCGTCTGGGCAAGGAAAGCCTAGAAAACCAGCCTAAGAGGCAGGTTCAGCCTATGGAGAGGCATTCGGACCCCGTTGAGGAGTTCGCAAGCCAGCTTTCCCCGCGCTCTGCACAATGGGTTCGCGCCCATCCGCAGTGCGTGACCGATCCCCGGCTTATGACCAAGATGATCTCGGCTCATAACATCGCAACGGCGGACGGAATCCCGGCTGACAGCGACGAATACTTCGAGTTTGTCGAAGAGACGCTGAAAATGACCCCCAGAAGGTCAGAGCCGGTCTATGACGCCGAGCCTGCGATGTCTGCGGCCTCTGCACCCACCCAGAGGCGGTCCTCCCCAGCGGCTACGCCTGTGAGCCGCAGCGGGAACGGAACGGGAACACCCACCAATCGGGCCACATTGACCCGAGAGCAGGCCGAAATGGCTAAAATGATGGGAATGACACCCGCCGAGTACCACAAAAGTATGATGGAACTGAAAAAAGAAGGGAAAATTAACTAATGGAACCCGTAGCAAAGCGCCGTGGCCGTCCCCGGAAAGTGGACGTATCCCCCAAGGAAGACGCCCCTATCTCTACCCGCCACCCTATGAGGGCTGAAATGCGTGATTCTGACCCCCGTGCATCCGCTGCGAAGCGGGCGCAGGAAATTCTAGGTAACATTGGTGGGGCTGATGAAGGGCAGGACTCCTTCCGCACCCCCCCTGCCCCGGATGGCTGGACCTACGAATGGAAGCGCAACACGCTCTTCAATCAGGAAGACCCGGCTTACATGACTTCCCTGATCCGTACCGGCTGGGAGCCTGTTCCGGCCAAGCGTCACCCCGAAATGATGCCTATCGGGGCTACTAAATCAATTGAGCGTAAGGGGATGATCCTAATGGAGCGTCCTGCTGAGGTTACTCGCCAGTTTGAGGAAGCCGATAAGCGCCGCGCTCGTTTGCAGATGCGGGCCAAGGAAGAACAGCTTGGTTCGGCTCCGCAGGGTCAGTTTGGGCGAGACCATGCTCAGGCCGCTCCGAAGATTCACAAGTCTTACGAGCCTTTGCCGATTCCGAAAGACTAATAATCACGCCTTGCAGCAGCCCCCGCTGGGAAACTGGCGGGGGTTTCTTTTCGTACATTTGGTAGACTAATTAAGCGATGCCACAAGCGTTTACAGTTGGTACTATATTTAGTATATAATTGTCCCAAGCGCATACGCGCCCACCTTCCCACGATGAGGAAGGTTATAATTAACCCCGGCCCTATCTTCGCCACGATGAGCGATGATGGCCTCCTGAAGAGGAGTCCCGTCATGGCGAATCAGAACGCGCCTTTCGGTTTTCTAGAATACCTCGGCGGCGCTGGTGGCGCTCCGACTTTCTCCCAGTCTGCTCGTCGCTGTGCTTATGACGCTTCCGCCATTTATTGTGGCGATCCCGTCCAGCAGGATAGCACGACTGGTTATATCGTGCAGGGTGATCCCTCCAATCCGCAGGCCATTGCTGGCATCTTTGTTGGTTGCCAGTACCTGTCGGTTTCCCAGAAGCGCACCGTTTGGTCGCGTTACTGGCCCGGTACGGATTCGGCCAACGATGTCATCTGCTATGTTGTTGATGATCCGAATGCTCGTTTCCTCGTTATGGGCAACGGCACGACGTTCAACATCAGCGGCACTCCGTCGTCGTATGGTAACTCGCCCGTTGGTCAGTATGCTCAGTTTGCTATCGGTTCTGGCAATGCCAACACCGGTTCGTCTGGCGCGTACCTGAATGCCCTCGGCACCACGATTACTTATCCGTTTATCGTGGTTGATCTTGTCGTGTTCCCGCCGGGAGCGAATGGTGCGGACCCAACGTCTGCTTATAACAATGTCGTTGTTGGCTTCAACAACCAGATCATGCGTACTAATGGCGCTGGTCCGACCGGCATCAGCTAAGGGAGATTTGACCAATGGCTGTTAATCTTAGTGCGATTAAAGACCTTCTGCTCCCCGGACTTCGCGG
>CAISEG010000095.1 GCA_903884265.1 uncultured Anaerolineales bacterium
CGCCTGGAGAAGGGCCGCAAGGAAACCTTTACCTTCAAGGATTACTCGTGGACCGAGCACATCTCGCGCAAGTGGGGCCAGTGGTATGACACCCCGGAGGAACTGCTCGAGCAATTGGCGAAGCGAGGTTTTAAGGTGGGGTAGACGGGGGATTGTCTTAAACCGACAAAGATGTAAACAAAACACGGCTAGGTGGTGACCTTGCCGTGTTTGATATTTATCCGAATCTTTTAAGCCAGTCATGATAAAAGGGACGAGAGACGGGCTGGGCCTCACTGTCCAGCGCACGCGGTATTGGTTGGCGCTTGCCTTTTACAAGACATGTCTTCTTAAGATTCCAACGCACCTAACCACGGAAAACCATTTGGATTAACCGATGCCAACTGGATCAATTTCTCATTATTATGTCCGTGAATATGGTCGAGAAAAGGAAAGTCATCTGGGTCCACAAGTAATTTCGCAATTGGCTGCGCTGACTGGGAACTAATCCAGTGTGGAAAAATGATTTCAGTCCCTTGCGCTTGCTGAGTAGGTTCTTGTATAAAAGATTGCCGTGGCAAAATGTAGATGGCACCTGTGCACCACGGTTTTTTAAGGAGAACAGATTGGGTGATCGAAAAGAAATACAACGGTTCACTAAATTGGTCGAGGGATATTCGGGCTTGTAAACATGAATTGAAGAGTGTCATTTCTGGATATTTTCTGCGGTCAAGAACAGCAAAATATAGAACCCAGATGCCATCCGTAGTGGCATAAATTGCCAGTTGATTACTGAATGCTTTTTTATCATTAGCCTGTCTTGGTTCAACCAATTTAATTTTAGAATCTTGTGAACCATGAAGCACAAGGTTTTTGGCTTCGCAGAGATAGGATAGGAATTGCCATTTTGGGAATGGAAGAGAATAGTCAATAAAACCACCGATGGGAGTTGATTGAAATAGTGTGTCAAAAGCCGCCATCATTTCAGGTGTTTTTTCAAAACAAGGTCGAGGAAGAAGGAAAGAAGGCGCATTCATGAATTTTCACTTCAACAGAACTATTCTAACTTGCTACCGGCCACCCAACGGAATGGCTCAGCGGCAGCAGTGTGACTGGTGAGACTCCTTCGCATTATCGCGCCATTGCTGGTAAATTGCGCCGGTTTAAGAGCAGCAGAGTCACTGCCTATCCTGCCCGTCCTAACGGTTTTAGCTGGGGCAATCTTTGCGGGGTCTCTTGAAGGCAAGGTGGGTCAGCGTTTTGGACCGATCTATATGCTTTCTAGGGTGAGTTTTCTGTCCTTACGATCTACTCAGAAGTACCTTCTTACCCGATGGCAATACTCCGAGTATTGCTTTCCGTAATGCTCCTTCAAAAAGTCTTCCTCACGCAATACTTGACGATGGAACAACCAAATGGCTGCACCCAGATAGACCAGAAGGATCCAATTTGAGAAGTTCAGGAATTGACCAAGCAGGATAAACGCAAATGCTACATAAATGGGATTTCGGCTGAAAGCAAAAACGCCGGTCGTGATAAGGTTGTCGGGATGGTCTTCGTCGATGCCAACCCGAAAACTCTGTCCAAAAGAAACAATGCTCCACAATAACAACAACAGCCCCGCCAGGCAAAAGAACCCTCCGACCCAGGCGATCACCCCGGAATGGAAGAATTCCTGGGTGCTTATGGTAGGAAAATTGAAAGTGGCGGCAAACACGAGATAGAAATAGAAAAGGGCGAACGGCGGAATGAACAAATCCGTCTTATCTATTTTGCCGAAATTCATCGCTGCGATCCCTTTTCTTTTCATAAGAAAGACCCGGGTTATTACCATTCCAATCATTATTACAATTGTCAGCGATGCGAAATATCTTGGCATAAGGATCCTCCACAAGAGATTTACCTAAACCTTTATATTGGTCGATCGATAAATTCAGTATATAACCGATTTTCCATACAGAGGACCATTTTTTTCTTCACCTGCTGGCGAGCGGCATGTCTCATCGCACGAAAACATCTGGGTGCAAAAAACGCCTCCTTGCGGAAGCGTTTTCTTTGATGTATTGAGATAGCCGGAAGCGGCTCTCTAATGGATATGAATGTGGGTTCCGCTCTTCTTCTTTGATCCGCTGGCTTCGAGGTCAAGACCCTCGGTGACCAGTTCCACCAGTTCCTCGGTTTCGAGCTCGGGGTTTTCAAGATGGGCCGCCCGCAGGGTTTCGGGGGTGACTCCATGATCGGCTAAAACCACCAGTGTGTCCACATCCATGTCTTTCAGCCCCACTTCCCGGATGCTGCGGATGAATTCCGGGGTGACACCCTGGTCGGAGCACTCCACCAGTTCGTCCACGTCCAGGTCCTTGATCCCGGCCTCGCGCAGTGCGGTGATGAATTCCACGGTGATCCCATGATCGAAGCACTCCACCAGTTCGTCGACGTCCAGGTCTTTCAGCCCGGCATTGCGCATCGCCCACAGGAACTCGGGGGTCACGCCATGGTCGTAACATTCGACCAGTTCGTCCACATCCAGGTCATTCAGCCCGGCATTGCGCATGCCCTTGAGAAACTCGGGAGTTACACCGTGATCGAAGCATTGGACCAGTTCGTCCAGGTCCAGGTCTTTCAACCCGGCCTCGCGCATCCCCCGCAGGAATTCGGGGGTCACGCCGTGGTCGTGGCATTTAACCAATTCATCCACGTCCAGGTCTTTGATCCCCGCCTCGCGCATCTCTCGCAAAAACTCGGGATTTACACCATGGTCATGGCATTTGACCAGTTCATCCATGTCCAAGTCTGTCAAACCGGCATCGCCCATCCCCCGCAGGAATTCGGAGTTTACGCCATGGTCATGACATTTAATGATTTCATGCACGTCCAGGTCTCTGATCCCGGCCTTGCGGATCGCCCGCAGGAACTCTGGAGTCACGCCATGGTGGGAACAATCGATCAACTCATCCAGGTCCACATCCTCGTCCAGGCCGGCCGCCCGCAGCTCCCGGATGTATTCGGGACTTACGTTCTGCATACGCAGGTTGACCAGATCGTCCAGGTCTACATCCTCGTAACCCAGGGCGGCAATCTCGCGCACGAAATCCGCGTTGACATCGTGCAGGCGCATCTCCTGTAGTTCATGCAATTGCACCCGTTCGATGCCCAATTTGCGCAGTTCGGCTGCCAGGCCGGCGCCCAGGTTGGCCGAATAACCGCTGGCAGCCACAGCAGCTGGGTCCACGCGCACAGGCTGGACCTTGGGCTTGGGGGCGCTGGCAGCCAGCGCCTTTAACAGCTCCTCCCCCTCGGCGGCGGTGATCTTTCCCTGTGAGATCATGTCGAGCACTTGCATTTGTTCACTTGGCGTGGTCATTTTTTACTCCTGTGGTTATGGGATCGCTTCGCCCAGAAGCGAAAGTTGGCGGGTGGCTTCCTTGACGTCGATCTCGCCCTTGCTGAGGCGGCTGAGGATCTCCTGTCGGCGGGCCAACAGCTCATCCTCCACCGGCTCCACCTCGTAGCCGAGTTCGGCGATCACTTCGTCGAGCCTGCGCCGGATCACCCAGTAGGATTCCCCGGTGACGCGTTCCATCTCTTTGACGTTGCCGCGGTTCTGGATGAAGGTTTCCAGGAACTGCAGGCTTTCGTTGGAAAGGCGCAAGAAGGGGTTGATCTCGTACAGGCCCACAACGTTGGTCTCACACTTGGTACAGCTCAATTGGGTGACAACCAGGGGGGCGGAACAACTTGGGCATTTGCGGGGGATGACACTCATATTTTCCTCTTTGCAGGAGTCTAGCATGATATTGTATATTTGTCAATATTATTGGTTATTTACCAAATATATTGGTTATTACACAAAACGGGGACTGGCTTTCAGGTACCTGCCCACCACTGTCATTTCCCCGATTCAGGGAGGAGAGATAACCTTTTTCTCTTACCATCCTCTTACAACCCCATGCTATAATCCCCTCGAAAGGGACTTTCCATGCTCCAGAAATTCGTTAAAACCTTCGGGGGAGACCCCAATAAACGCGAGATCGAAAAAACCACCGACTTCGTGGCGCAGATCAATACGCTCGAGCCGGAGTTCGAAACCCTGAGTGACGAGGCCCTGCGCGCAAAGACGGACGAGTTCCGCCTCCGGCTTATAACGGAAGTGGATGGCATCGAGGATGAGAAGGAACGCCGGGAGATCGAGAAGGCGGTCCTGGATGAGATCCTGCCCGAGGCCTACGCCGCGGTCCGCGAAGCTGCCAAACGGACTATCGGTCAGCGGCCTTACGACGTGCAGTTGATCGGCGGGATCGTCCTGCACCAGGGCAAGATTGCCGAGATGCGCACCGGCGAAGGCAAGACCCTGGTGGCCACCCTGCCCCTTTACCTGAATACTCTCACCGGCCGCGGCGTCCACCTGGTGACGGTCAACGACTACCTGGCCCGGCGTGACGCCCGCTGGATGGGCGCCATTTACCATTTCCTGGGCCTGTCGGTGGGCATTCTGCAAATGGCCGCCGCCACAGAGAACGGCAAGAAGGCTTTTCTCTACGATCCGGAGAAAGAGTCCCCCCACGAAGACCAGAACGAGATGCGCCTGGTGGATCGCGCGGAAGCCTATGCCGCCGACATCACCTATGGTACCAACTCCGAGTTCGGTTTCGACTACCTGCGGGATAACATGGTTTACCGCCTGGAGGATAAAGTTCAGCGCGGTCATAACTTTGCCATCGTCGACGAGGTGGACAATGTGCTGATCGACGAAGCCCGCACCCCGCTGATCATTTCCGGCCCGGCCTCGGGCAACGTGGAGTGGTACGGCAAGATGGCGGTGCTTGTCCGCCAATTGAAACCCGAAGATTACGACGTGAGCGAAAAGGACCGCAGCGTATCCCTGACCGAGATCGGAACCGCCCACATGGAACAGCTTCTCGGCCAGCCGCTGCGCGACCCCGACCGCCCCGAAGACGTGACCCCCGAACAGGCCCACCTGCTCGGCTTTCTGGAGCAGGCTCTGCGCGCCCAGCATCTTTTCAAGCGCAACAAGGATTACCTGGTGCAGGGCGGAAAGGTTCTGATCGTGGACGAGTTCACCGGGCGCCTGATGCCCGGACGGCGCTGGAGCGACGGCCTGCACCAGGCGGTGGAAGCCAAGGAAGGCGTGCGCGTGGAGCCGGAGAACGTAACCTACGCCACCATTACCTTGCAGAATTATTTCCGCATGTACTCCAAGTTGGCTGGCATGACCGGTACGGCCTTGACCGAGGCGGAAGAGTTCGACAAGATCTACAAACTGCCCGTGCTCCCCATCCCTACCAACCTGGAATACCAGGCCTTTGGATCCGGTGCCCCGCTGGTGGAGGTGAAGGCCAAGGACGAGGAAGGCTACGCTTACGCCTATTTCGCCCGTGCTGACGATTCCGCCAAGGAGGTCGTCTTTTGGCGGCGCAAGGATTACCCCGATATCATCTATCGCAGTGCCGAAGCTAAACTGCGCTCACTGGTGCGTGAGATCGTCCTCTTTCACAGCATGGGACGTCCGATCCTGGTGGGCACCACCTCAGTGGAAGGTTCGGAACGCCTGTCGAACCGCTTACGGGCCGAACCCGTTCGGCGGCTGATGCAGATCCTGCTCCTCCGCCATACATGGCTGGAGAAGAACGATCGCATCGAGGATGGGCGTATCATCCCGGAACTGCAGGCGCTCAACCAACCGATTGATGAAATGCGCCCGGAGGATCTCCGTCCGATGGCAAAGGAACTCGGCCTTTCGCTCAATCCCGAAGAACCGGTCAACCTGAGCTGTTTACTGGATATCCTCGGCCTGGAGGCTGGGGATGAAGACCGGCTGAAGACGGTACTCCAGGGAGGAGTGCCTCACCAGGTCCTGAATGCCCGCAAACACACCGAAGAGAGTCAGATCATCGCCGGGGCCGGCGCCTTTGGGGCGGTGACCATCGCTACCAACATGGCTGGGCGCGGTGTCGATATCAAACTGGGTGGCGACCTGGCGGAAGAGGTCGTTGCGGCCGTGGCGCGCGTCTTGCGAAAAGCTGGGTATAAGGATCCATACGACATGTCTCTGCAGGAACGTCGCGAAGCCCTGCAAAAAACCGACCCGGCGATCTTCAGCATTTACGAAGCTGAAGTCAAACACTTCCTGCAATATTTTGAAGATATGGAACGCGTGCGCGCCCGCGGCGGCCTGCACGTGATCGGTTCAGAACGACACGAGGCGCGCCGCATCGACAACCAGTTGCGCGGCCGCGCCGCCCGCCAGGGCGATCCCGGTTCCTCGCGTTTCTACCTTTCCCTGGAAGACGACCTGATGCGCATGTTCGGCGGCGACCAGGTCAAGGGCGTCATGGAGCGCTTCCAGATCGACGACGACTACCCCATGCAGCATCGGCTCGTCACCAATATGATCGAGCAGTCGCAGCATAGGGTGGAAGGCGCCAATTTTGACGTCCGCAAGCACCTGATCGAATACGACGACGTGCTCAATGCCCAGCGCCAGCGCATCTACGACCAGCGCAACCGTGTCTTTGAGAAGGAAGACCTGGTGGAGGATGTGAACGATCTTCTGGCGCAGGAAGTACGCCGGCGCGCCGAGGAAGTGGCCGCCAGCGAGGAATACTGGCGCCTGCTGGCCTGGCTGGACCAGATCCAGCCACCCTTCAACACCCCCAACGGTATCTTCCCGTCCTTTACATACAAAATCCTGCTGGACGAACTTAACTCCTCCTCTGCCGATCTGGCAACGGCCCTGCGCGACCTGGCCTCGCGTGCCCTGCAGGCCGACCAACTCCACTTCCTCAACACCGTTCTGGAGCAGATCGACCATACCGGTGAGACCCTGCCAGACCAGATCGACGACCGCACCGATTCTCTCGATACCGCCCTGGACGGCCTGACCGACAACAGCGAAAACGAAGACCGCCGCCCGAACGTCATCCTGGACGAGCTTTCCGGGCTGGCGCGTGTCCCCTTCCGGCTGGATGGGGACCAGTTGATGCAACTGGTCGAGGACCCAAAAAGCCTTTCTGAGGAGTTGCATGCGCAGGTGGAAGCCTATGTGACCTCCATGAATATCACCCGGCTTGCTAACACCATCGAATTCCGACTGGGCGAATCACTAGGGCTGGACAGTACCGAACTTCAGGAACTTGAGTGGGCGGATGTAGCCGCCAATATCGAAGAGCGCCTGCGGCAGGTACTGGTCGGGCGCGAAGAGAAACTGCTCGGAGCCGACGGTCAGATTGTGCGCGAACTCCAGACTGCGCTCGAACGCCTTCCCGAGAAGGACGACCAGGCGAAGATCCGCCTGCTGGCGACAATTACCCAGGGTACAAGTACCTCCTTTGACTCGAAGACCCACCGCCAGGTGCGCCAGATCTTCACCCGCCTGCACTTTATCCACTTGGGAGGCGAATTGCTGGCAAATCGTCTCACCGCCACGCTGGAGGAGGATGTGCTCGAACATCTGCAGCAGGCCCAGGAGGCCCAAAGGCTTGCCTGGGGCCGGAGCGAATTGACCCGCCTGGGCGAAAACGCACCGGCGCTCGATGTGCAGGAGGTTGGCCGCCGGGTGCAGAGCCAGATCTACCGCCAGGTGCTGTTGGGGGCGATCACCGAACTGTGGGTGGATTACCTGACCCGGGTGGAGGCGCTGCGCGTTTCCATCGGGCTGGAGGCCTATGCCCAGAGCGATCCGCTCGTAAAATATAAGAGTGAGGCCTCTGTAATGTTTCAGACCCTGCTGGCCGACATCCGCGCCGGCGTGATCGGGCGGATTTTCCTCTACCAACCCCGCGGCGAAGCGGCCCAGGTTGAAGCGCTGGCAGAGTCAAGATCCGAACCCACCGCGGCAAACACCCCGGCCCAAAACAATGATAAAAAACGGAAACGGCACCGGCATTAATGGATAGCTCAAACAATTTCTACAAGATCCTGCCCAAGGTGGACCTCCACCGTCATCTTGAGGGGAGTCTGCGTCTCAGTACAATAATGGAAATTGCGCGTGCCCATGGGATCACCATTCCATACAAGGTGGAGCCTTTCAGTTCGCTTGTCCAAGTCCAGGCCAGTGAACCCTATACCTACCAGAATTTCCTGGCAAAATTTAACACCCTGCGGATGTTCTACCGCTCGCCCGAGGTCATCCACCGGGTCACCCGCGAAGCCGTGGAAGACGCCGCGAAAGACAATGTGCGCTATCTTGAACTGCGCTTCACGCCGGTAGCTTTGAGCCGCGCCGAGCGTTTCCCGCTGGGTGAGGTGATGGATTGGGTGTGCGAAAGTGCCGAAAAGGCGGCCAAGGAATTTGGCTTGCAAGTGCGACTGATTGCCTCGGTCAACCGTCACGAGAGTGTGGAGCTGGCCGAACAGGTGGCCTGGCTGGCCGCGGCTCGCATCGGGCGCGGTATGCTCGGGTTAGACCTGGCCGGCAACGAAGCCGAGTTTTCAGCAGTGCCTTTCCTGGGCGTTTTCAAAGAAGCTCACCAGACCGGGCTAAAACTGACCGTGCATGCCGGCGAATGGGCGGGGGCGTCCAATGTACAGGAGGCGCTGGAGACACTTAATGCCGAGCGGATCGGCCACGGCGTGCGCGTGATGGAAGACCCCAAAACGGTGGCGCTGGCGTGTGAGCGCGGGACGGCATTTGAAGTGTGCGTGACGAGCAATTTTCAGACCGGTGTGGTGCATTCCCTCCAGGAGCACCCGGCCCTGAAAATGCTGAATGCCGGCCTGAACGTTGTTCTCGGCACCGACAACCCGTCCATCTCGCAGATCACCTTGAGCGATGAATACCAGCGCGCTTGCGAAGCCCTGGGAATGGAACACAAGACCCTCAAGGAACGCATCCTGGCTGCAGCCCAGGCCAGTTTCCTGCCGGAAGCCGACCGCGTTAAACTGATGGAGCAACTTCGTAAAGAGTTGGGCATCTAAAGGGTAGAACCTGCACAGGCAGGCCGAAAGACAGCAACCCCCAGGCAGCGGGGGTGGGAGGCGCAGATTTGCGCCCTTTTTGTCTGTGTGATAGTGTGAACCCCACCAAAGGAGAGCAAAATGACAAAAGATTATTTCAAATCCCGCTCTGTATTGGATGTCGGTAATAAAAAGTACACTGTGTACCATCTTGATGCGCTTGAAAAAGCCGGGTTGACGAAACTCAGACGTCTGCCTTTCTCCATTCGCATCATGCTGGAGGCGGCACTGCGCCAATGCAACCAGGCCGAGATCACGCAGGAAGATGTGGTTAATATTGCCGCCTGGACCCCTGCCCCATCTGGAAGCCGCCCCGGTATCCCCTTTCTGCCGGCTCGGGTGGTGATGCAGGATTTCACCGGCGTCCCGGCTGTGGTGGATCTGGCAGCCATGCGCGCCGCGGTCGCCCGCCTGGGCGGCAACCCAAAGAAGATCAATCCACTCGTGCCCGTCGACCTGGTGATCGACCATTCGGTGCAGGTGGACTTCTTTGCGACCGCCGATGCCCTGCAGCGCAACGCCGAGCTAGAGTTCCAGCGCAACCGGGAACGCTATGAGTTCCTCAAGTGGGGCCAGAAGGCCTTTAGCAATTTCCGGGTTGTCCCGCCTGCAACCGGCATCATCCATCAAGTCAACCTGGAGTACCTGGCCCAGGTGGTGCTGGTCAAGCCCTGGGAAGGTTCAGAGGTGCTGCTGCCCGACACGCTGATCGGCACAGATTCGCACACCACGATGATCAATGGTCTGGGCGTAGTGGGTTGGGGCGTGGGCGGTATCGAAGCCGAAGCCGTGATGCTCGGCCAGCCGATGGACATGCTTTTGCCCGATGTGGTCGGCTTCAAAGTGCATGGCAAACTCAAAGACGGCATCACCGCCACCGACCTCGTGCTGACCGTCACCCAGATGCTTCGCAATAAGGGCGTGGTGGACAAGATCGTGGAATTCTTTGGTCCCGGGCTCGACAGCATGTCGCTGCCCGACCGCGCCACCATCGCCAATATGGCCCCCGAATACGGGGCAACAATGGGCTTCTTCCCGGTTGACCTCGAGACGCTGCGTTACATGAAGCTGACCGGTCGCCCCGCGGAAGTCATCGAACGGACCGAGGCCTACTGTCGCTACCAGGGACTGTTCCGCGAAACGAACACTCCCGACCCGCAATTCACTGACATACTCGAACTGGACCTTGGATCAGTGGTGCCTTCGCTGGCTGGTCCGAAACGCCCGCAGGACCGGGTGGCCCTGAACGATATGAAATCTGTGTTCCAGAAGGCGCTGATCGCCCCGGTCAAGGAGCGCGGCTACGAGCTCAAGCCTGAAGCAGTGAACCGCAAAGGCAGGGTGGGTACCAACGGTAGTTCCTACGAGATCGGGCACGGGGCGGTGGTCATCGCAGCCATCACCTCTTGCACTAATACCAGCAATCCGTCCGTGATGCTGGCAGCCGGATTGGTTGCCAGGAAAGCGGTCGAGAAGGGGCTGTCGGTGAAACCATACGTCAAGACCAGCCTGGCCCCCGGCAGTCGCGTTGTCACCGATTACCTCAAGCAGGCCAACCTGCTGGAACCCCTATCGAAATTGGGCTTCAACGTCGTTGCCTACGGTTGCACCACCTGCATCGGCAACAGCGGGCCGCTGCCCGTGGAGGTTGCCATAGCAGTGACCGGGTCAGACTTGGTTGCAGCGGCGGTCATCTCGGGCAACCGCAACTTCGAAGGGCGTGTCCATCCGCTGGTCAAGGCGAACTACCTGGCCTCGCCGCCGCTGGTTGTGGCCTATGCCCTGGCCGGGACGGTGGACATTGACTTGTCGAGTGAACCGATCGGCATGGGCAGGGACGGGCCGGTCTATCTCAAGGATGTCTGGCCGACCTCTCAGGAAGTGGCCGAGGCTGTGCTGGGGAGTGTCAGCACCGGCATGTTCTCCGATAAATATGCCAACGTATTCGAAGGTTCGGAGATGTGGAAAGCCATTCAGGTAACCGAAAGCGATTTATACCAGTGGGACGATGCATCCACCTATATCCAGCACCCTCCGTTCTTCCAGTCGGTGACCCTGGAAGTGCCGCCACTCACCGATATCCGCGGGGCGCGCGTGCTGGCTCTCCTGGGCGACTCGATCACCACCGACCACATTTCGCCCGCCGGTAACATTGCCTCCGACAGCCCCGCTGGCAGGTTCCTGCAGGAGAGCGGTGTGCAACCGCAGGATTTCAACTCGTATGGATCACGACGCGGCAACGACCGCGTGATGGCCCGCGGCACGTTTGCCAACATCCGACTGAAGAACCTGATGGCGGCTCCCAAAGAGGGCAACTGGACCAGGGTCCAGCCCTCCGGCGAGGAAATGAGCATCTTCGATGCAGCAATGCTATACAAGGCGGAGGGCATCCCGGTGATCGTTCTCGCCGGTAAGGAATACGGCACCGGTTCAAGCCGCGACTGGGCGGCCAAAGGTCCCATGCTGCAGGGAGTGAAGGCGGTGATCGCCGAATCGTTCGAACGCATCCATCGCTCCAACCTGGTGGGGATGGGCGTGCTCCCGCTGCGCTTTGTGGACGGCCAAAATGCCGAGACGCTTGGTTTGAAAGGCGATGAGGTCTTTGACATCGAGGGCCTGTACGACAATATGGCGCCGAGGAGTACTGTTACTGTGAAAGCCAGGGAGCCTAATGGCAAAGAGATCGTATTTAAGACACAAGCCTTGCTAAACACACAGGTGGAGGTCAATTACTTCCGCAACGGTGGGATCCTGCGCACAGTTCTGCGCAACCTGGTCAAATAAAAGAAGCCGGGCTTTACAAAGGCTGAGTTTTTAACTCCTTTACTCCTCCCTGATTTGGGGAGGAGTAAATTTAGTATAAAAAGAGGCGCAATTGGTGCAGACTACCCCCACATCTTTTTTTGCCGCTTTCCTATCTTGGAACAGTTGATCATCTTCCATGAAAGCTGACCGGAACCATAGCCCACATGATTGTTAAACTCCGGATCTGGGTCGAAACCTCCAGCTCTTTTCTGTTCCGGAGGGGTTAATTCATTAGCCAGTTATTAGCACCTGGATAGGTGAGAATCTGGTTTTACTGGTAACCTATTTGAGTTCGCTTTACAGGAGAGAACAATGCCTTCAGAAATCCTTTACACTTTAGGCCGGGTTGTGATCCAGGGATATGCCCGCCTCATGCTCAAAATGGATGTGCATTTGCATGCCGCACTGCCAGCCGGACCGATTATTTTTGTTGCCAACCATCCTAGCGCCACGGATCCGTTCCTCATTCACATGATCTCGCGCAAGCAGATAAATGTTCTCATTACTGCAAAAGCCTTCAGCGTACCGGTCTTTGGTTGGTTCCTGCACAAGGTTCAGGAAATCCCCGTACCTCTCGAGCACGGAAGCGCGGCATTGGAACAGGCCAGCCAGCATTTAGCCAGGGGACAGTCGGTTGCCATTTTCATTGAAGGACGTATCAGCCCTCTGGAAGGCGGTTTCCTCCCGCCGCGCAGCGGTGCCGCCCGGCTGGCGATCAGCAGCGGTGCCCCGGTGGTACCGGTGGGGATATTCCTGCACCGGGAGCGCTGTCACAACATCCGCTCGCGCATTGCCGGGGGAATGCCATCCGAGGCGCGCTGGTATTTGCGCGGCCCCTATGCCATCACGGTTGGACATCCGACGCACTTTGCGGGGGACGCGGAAGACCGGGAACATGTCCACCGCACTTCAGAAACCATTTTTGAGGGAATCCGTTCCCTGGCCCATGAAAGCGAAAGGCGCATCCACAGCCGGAAACTGGTTGGAACCACGGTATAACAAAGTTTGATCGTGTTTAAGAGGAGTGAGGACACTTTATGTCCGCACTCCTCTTTCGTTTGTATCCCTTCTTCGATGATCGCGATGATCAACCAGCGATCTGGATCGTTTCCATACCCCCGTTTGTATAGCTGTGAAGAGTGCCATCCATTCTAAGGCGGGTATCCGATTTGTACAAGCTGTGGACCTTGTCGAAATTCGGTACGTCATCACATGTCAGCCCGGCAAGCTGGTCCAGGAAGGTCAGGTCCCCGTGAGAGCTGGGGTCCGGCGCCTCGATGATCCCCCAGCAGTCCCAGGGAAGCAGTTCCACCTTGTTGAGCGCGGCTATGTCGCGGACCAGGTTGCCGCGCACGAATCCCAGGCCGTGCATATCGAAGATGCCAAAAGACTCCGGGGCGGCCTGACCGTTGCGGCACATCTGCCAGGCCCTGCCGCCCATGATGAACTGGTCACGCGGTACATCCAGCGGTGCGAAGGGGATTTTCATCGCGTTACATTGGAAGTCATCCAGTTGGGCATCCACCAGTACCCAGCGATCCTGGGTGATATCCCAATACTCGCACACCCAATGGTCTTCATAATGGTTGTGAAGGAAGTAAGCCCCAAACCCACAGCGCGCCCGCGCGGGTACGCCTTGGTGTCGCAAGATTGACACCAACAGCAGGGTGAAGTCGCGGCAGTTCCCGACCACTTTCTTGTCGAGGGGGCGTGCATCGGTTAATGGTCGCGGGTCTAGTTCCACCATCCTTTTCAAGCGGCGTTCGAGCGAGCGTAATTGGACTTCCGCCTGGCGTTCCGGTGGGAGGCTGATTCCATAACGTTCCGCCCAAAAGATGTGGATGGTGGTTCCCTGCACCAGTTTGCACAGGTCGGCAATGCTGGAGGGCAGGCCTTCCAGGAGATTCGCCTGCGAACCCGGATTGGTCATGCCACCGGGTTGAGTAAAATAAGTTAGATCAGCGTTCAAACCATCCTCCTTTTTGCATGGTTTGATCCCACCCCTCATCTTTAGGGTTATATTGTTTTACCAAAGAACTCATCTTGCAGGCGCCTCCCATCCTTGTCATCCTTGATCGTCCGGATGGCCGTTGCGAGGGCGCGCGACCGGTCGGCGAACCAGGTTTCGCCTTTTTTAGCTGTAGCGGGACGCCCATCGCCATTGTAATGGGTGGGATTATCCGCATACCACCAGATGCCAGTGTAGATATTCTGGTCGCCCAACGGTTTGAGCCGTCCCAGCGGCATACCTTCGCTATCCTGGGGCAGGCTTTCGAGCCGCACCAGTTCAGGCCGGATGGCCAGGATCATGCTGGTCTCGCGCTCCCCAGCGTGGTCGTCGATGACCGTTTCCCACTGGGCGGCTGTGGCGGGTTCCTCGGCCTGGTAAGACGGCTGCGGGACGTAGACCACATAATCACGCCGGCTTGCAAGCTGGATCTGGGCAAAGTAATGGATCAGGGCATCGTTGCCGCCATGGGCATTGACGATGACAATCTTGGTCAATCCATTGCGGGCGATCTCGCGGCAGGTATTTTCCAGCAGGCGGATGATCAACTCCGGTTCGATGCCGACCGTTCCGGGCACATGTCGCGCCTCGAGGATCTGGGTAAAGAAGAAGTCGGGGAAAACCACCGCCGGCTCGAGCAGGGCGGCGCGGTGACATAATTCTCGGCCGATGAACATGTCGGTGCCGATCGGCAGGTGATGCCCGTGGCGTTCGAGGCAGGAGAGCGGGAGCAGGCAGACCTGCTCGGACTGCCTGACCGCCTCAGGGAACTGGTCTCCGGTTAATTCTTCCCAACGCATAGGTTAACCTTTCTCAAAAATCGAAATGCATTCGATATGATAGGTTTGAGGGAACAGGTCGAACGGCGTGACCTGTGCCAGCCGGTAGCCTCCGGCAATGAGCCGGGCGGCATCCCGCGCCAGGGTGGATGGGTCACACGAGACGTATGCGATCCTCGCCGGGCCAAGCGCAAGCAGCGCCTCCAGGGCGCGTTTCTCCAGGCCGAGGCGCGGCGGGTCCAGAATGACGATTTCAGGTTTCACATTCAGCGATGGCAATACATCTTCCGCAGGAGCCTCGTAGAGTTCGATGTTCTCGAACTCGTCCAGGTTGGCGGTGTAATCCTCACATGCCGATAGAGATGATTCGATCCCGATCAGCCGCTTCATACGCGGGGCAAAGAAAGCGCTGAATAAGCCAACACCGCAGTAAACATCCAGCAGGGTGGCTCCGGGCAAGACAGGCAAATGTGCTTGCAAGTGTGCGACCATTTTCCCGGCCATTGCGGTATTGACCTGGAAAAACGAGGCTGCAGAGACGTGGAACAGCCGGTCATGGCCCCCATCATTGACCCGCATGGTTAGGTAGTCATCGCCTGCCATGACAATCCCTTCGTCCCCGGTCAGATGCACCACCGAAAGATCGGCTTCAAGCTCCAGTTCCGGCATATCGGGTGAAGCGGATTCCAACACCAGCATAGCCTCATCCTCCGCACCCAGACGAAGGGAGACGCGCTCCAGCCCCAAGCCGTGGTCGAATTCGAGTGTCGGCCAGAGGTTGTTCAGCGGCGGTTCGGGCAGGTAGCATTCGCGGATGGGGATCACGCTCCGGCTGTGCGCGTCGATGTAGCCCAATTTTCCATCACGCGTCAAATGGAACTGGATATGGTTGCGGTAATTCCAAGCCATTGGAGAGGGGACGATCTGTTCCACCGGCGGATCTACGATCTTGCCGATCCGCAGCAACTGGTCACGCAGGATCCCGGTTTTAGCAGCCAACTGGGCCGGATAAGGCAAATGCTGGTAATGGCATCCTCCGCAAACGCCAAAATGCGGGCACTTTGGCGCGATCCGCTCCGGCGAGGGTTCCAATACCTCGATCAGTTCGGCGCGCGCATGACCGCGCTTCTCGTCCACACTGCGGATGCGGACCGTTTCCCCGGGTAATCCAAAGGGAACAAAAACGGCGCGCCCATCGGAGAGTCGTCCGAGGGCATCGCCGCCGTAAGTCAACTTTTCCAGTTTAACAGTCAGCAGGTCTGAAGTCATGGATGCCGCGGGGATGAGACATCCGCTTTATAGAGGTCTCATCCCCATAAACTTATTTAACAAATAGAGCAATGAGTTGGTTCTGGAAAATTGCCAGCACAATCAGAAAGGCGAAAAAGGACCCGGCCAGGATGCCGATCCGTTTCAGGTCGCGCTTGATAATACTGTAGTCCGGATTGAACTCAACGACTTTCGGCGCCAAGGAAGAGAGCGTGCGGGGAGCCTGACGTTTGTTTTTCTTGCTCATGGAATCTCCTAAGGATTTTGAAGTTTCGCAAACACAACAATGCGTTTGTTATCAACCATATACGGGTAACAACTAATAAGCGTAACAGTCGCGTCGCTGGTGGGATTCATCACATCCACCTCGCTGGGCTCAACGATGCGCGTCTCGGTGATCAGGTACACAAACTGCTGCTGCATCGTATACAGGATGATCTGGTCGCCGGGCTGGAGTTTATCCAGGTCACGAAAGACCTCGCCGAAGACATCATCATGCCCGGCCAGGACCACATTCCCGATCTGGCCGGGGTTGGCCGAACCGATGTGCTGGCCGACACCTTTTTTCAACTGCTCCCAGCCGTCACCCTGGACAATCGGCCAATTATTAATATCAAGGGCTGGAATGTCAATTTGGATGGCTTGCTGAGGTCCCGGTGTGGGCAATGGCAGGTTTGCCAGCGACTGTACCAACGGTCGCAAGTGTTCGGGAATCTCAGCTTCGTTGAACTGCGCCCCGCCCGCCGCCGAGGGGGGCGTATGCCCGCTGGGCAGGACAACCGCCGTAATGAGCGGGGTGGCAGTCGGCGTGTCCTGGCGCAGAACCGCGACAACCTCCTGATTTAAACTACGCAGCAAACCAAAGCCGTTGAACAGGATGCCGGCCAAGCCAAGAACTGCCAGGACCTCCACGCCTAGCAGGAGACGGTCGAACCAACGTCTCCTGGACGCATGCGAGGCAGAACTTCCGGGACCCATTTCCTGCCCCTCGAGCGGGGGCTGGGTGCGCCATTCATCGAGAGCCGCCGGCGGCAGGTCGGGTGCCAGGCGGACAGCCCGCCCCGTGCGGCGGAAGCGTTCCAACCGTCTCAGGCGGGAGTCGTGGCGCTTGTCCAAGAGCAGACGGCGCAGTTCCTGTTCCGAAAAGTCTTCCGGTCGCTTTGGATTCGTCACGGGCGTGATTATACCGCACCTAAAGCGCCGTTTTCCGGTGGAAAAAATACACGGCCTGTGGGAACTTCCACGTTAAGGCGAATGATGTGTAGGGAATCTGGCTGGCTTCGCCAGTCCCAAAACCTTTTTTATTCCGTTGGATCGGAGATTCTCAGGGAAAAATTGGACACGCCAGCCTTTAAAATTGCGTTTATAATGGGTTTGTCTCGTTCACCTGTGTCCAAAAACGACGAACACAGGCTTTTGTGCCAACAAGGAGGTTCCTATGGCATTCAGCTTTACGAATAAACGTGGTGTTACTTATTTCCTGCACGCCAATACCAAAACGACCTCGACCGGTAAAACCCAGACTTTGTACTTCTTTGCGAAAGTTAAGAAGGCTGGTGCCCTAGAGGCAGTCCCCGCCGGTTATAAAGTTGCCGAGACGGCTAATGGTCTGCCGGTTCTAAAGAAAGCCTGATGCAGGAATAAAATCAAAGGCTCCCCGGAAGGGGAGCCAATGTTTTAAGGGGAGATTGCCGCCGGGTTGAAACACGGCTGGTAATCCGCTCCAACGATCAGGACATAGTTTACATCCACCTGCATCGGGGCAGAGATAAAAGCCGCCGGGGGCAAGCCAAGGACATTTAACATCGAGCCATCGCGGCTCAAATCGGGGTTTGCGGACAGATCATAGAGCAGGGAATTGAGATAGTCCTGTCGGTCGGCAACCGAGAGCCGGGTGTTGTACCCATCATAGTTCAGGCGTTCAGCGGCCAGGGAGTCCCAGCCGGGGTTAGCTGTACCATTGCGGACTTCGACGGTCAGGGCTTCAGCCTCCGCGGCGCGGGGCGCAGGCGCGAGCGCCTGCTGGAGCATGGACTGGATGGCTGGTCCATTGGGAAGCTGTACGCTCGCGCCGCCGGGCGTCATCCAGCTGGTGGCCATTTCCTTTCCGATGTAATAACTGCGGATATCGGCATTTGTCAGATGCAAGGCCAGGGGAGCAAGCTGTAAGAGGTCAGGCAGAGTCAGGTCCGTGATGACGGAGGAACTGAAGTCGTTATAGAGTTCCGGGATCTTGCTGATGACGTTGGTCTGCAGTGCGCGTGTGTAGAGGGCGCGCAACACTTCCTGTGAGCGGCGGCCGCGGTCGAAATCGCTGGACTTCTTGCGCGAACGGGCATACCAGAGGGCCAGGTCCCCGTCCATGTGGACCACACCCGGGCCGACCGTATAGAGCGCCCAATTGTTTTCGTTTTCCGGGTCATAGCTGGGGTCGATCAGGTGCCAGTCAGTGTATGCACAAAAAACCGGCACATCCACCCCTCCCAGCGTATCCACGATCTGGCGGAAACCGTCGAAGTCCACGATCGCCAGATGGTCAATGCTGAGCCCCAGGTTATACAGGATGGTTTCCTTGAGTAAGGCAAAGCCTCCCCCAGGGTAGTGATACATCTCGCCGTATTCATAGGCCGCATTGATACGGTCCATGCCGACAGTGGGTATGTAAACGTACAGGTCACGCGGGACGGAGATGAGCGCCACCTGCCCCGACACGGGATGGATCACGGCAATGATGATGGTATCCGTCCTGAAGTAAGTCTGACCGGGGCGTTTATCGGATCCGAGCAGGAGGAATGTGACCATGCCGTCATTGGATAAGGACAATGCCGGGTCCGGCGCATAGGGTGGTACATAGAATGAATCCGGTGTGGCCGTATCGGATAGCAAGGCATTGGGGTCGAAGGTGGCGTCCAACGGCGGTGGCGTTTCAGTAAAGACAGGCGTGGTTCCGAGCGAATCCGTACCGGCGACGGGTTGAAAAGGGGTTGGGGTGGAGGTCGCGTCGGCCGGCACGGTGACCAGGTAAAGAGTGGTTGGTGTTGCAAGGGCTGCAGGCGCGGAAGACGGGCCTCCGCAGGCGGAAACCGTTAACAGGAGCAGGCAGGTGAGGTTGATTATTCGGGAACGCATAAAGGGAGTTTGGATAAATATTCCAACCGATCAGCCATCACTATTGTGTAGCTGTCTCAGTTGGGGTATCAATGGTGGTGTCAGTAGGGATACTGATCTCAGGGGTGGGCGTGGTGGATGGAATATCGGTCCAGGTGGCTATGGGAGTATCGGAGGGCACACCGCGGATGGTCGGTGAAGGCGTGCGCGTGGGCCCAGCTGGGACGTATAGCCGTTGTCCGGGGCGGAGAATGGTGCTCGTCAGGCAGTTGGCGCGCACGATATCCGTGTAGGGAATGCCGTAAGCCTGGCCCAGATGGTAGAGCGTATCCCCTGGCTTTACAATGTAGATGATCCAGGTGGGAGGCGCACCACACTGGACAGCAGTACTGGTTGGCGCTGAATGGGTTGCGGTTCCGGTGGGCACAGGTGGGAGATAAATTACCAGGCCAGTCGACAGGCCAGCCGAGCCCAAACAGTTGGCCTGGCTGATCTCTGCGCTGGTTTTCTTCACCTGTAAAGCCAATCCATCCAGCGTATCGCCGGGCTGGATAGTGTAAGACCGCCAGCCCGAAGGCGGAGGACAATTCGTGGGCGTGAGAGGCAGGGTGGAGGTAATGGTGGCAGGCAAGGTGGGGGTAATGATCGCAGGCAGGGGAGTGACAGAATACGTCAGGGAGGGGGATGGCTGCGCTATGGGAGTAGAGGTGCTGGTTGGCGGTAAAGTGGGAACCGTCTGGCGCATGTTTCCTTCAACGAGGGAAATCGAAAAAACTCCAAAGAGCAAAGCGATGGAGATAAGAGCAGTGATGATTCCCCAGAAGACCTGCCGCGCATCCCGCATATTATTACTTTTCTTCTATCTCAAGCATGACCGGCAGCAGGACGCTGAAAGTGGAGCCACTGCCTGCTTCGGTCTCGACCCAGATGCGGCCGCCCTGGGCTTCGACGAGGGATTTGGCGATGGAGAGGCCCACGCCGGTATCGCCGAGTCCCTGGATGAGGGAATGTTCAGCCCGGTAACGGCGGGCAAAGACGAGTGGAATATCTTCGGAAGCAATGCCTCCGCCTGTATCCGTCACCTGGATGGAGATGAAGTGCTTGTTAGACTCGCTCTGCATCTGGACCCGTAGAGTAATCGTACCTTCGGCCTGGGTTGCAGCAGTGGCATTCTGGAGCAGGTGGATAAATATCTGTTGGAGGGCATCCCGGTCGGTTTGGACGTGCGGTGCAGCCTCGGGAATATCCAAACGCAAGGTGATGTTCTTTTCGCGGATCTGGGTGCTGGTATAGGCCATGGCATTGTCAATGATGAGGTTCAGGTCAATCGACTCATCTTTGAATTCCAATTTCCCGGTCTCAAGGTTGGTGATCTGGATCAGGTCGTCCACCAGGCCGCCAACGCGTTCGGTGGAGGCTTTGATACGCTCGATAAACTTGCGCTGCAAAGCGCCAAGGATACCTACCGATTCACCCAGCAACAGGTCGGTATAACCAACGATGGAAGACATGGGTTGGCGTAATTCCTGGGAGATGGAAGCTATGACCTCCACCTGTTCATTGGTGATAGGCGCAACAGGACGTTGTTCCAGTTCCAGGATCTTGAGGTTGGCGCCTGCCAGTGCATTCTGCATGCGCGCCATTTCTTCGAGAGCCTGGCGCAGTTCACCTTCAATTTGGGTAGAATCACCGGGCACATCGCCGGTTTCTCCGGCCTGACGCATCTGTTCGATTTGGGCTTTTAGGGATTCGATCGTTTTCTGAGCTTCCTCTTGCGAGACCAGCAGGGTAGCCATATTCTCGGCCTGCAACTGTGTCTGGGAGGATTTATCCTGCATATTTCCTAATTCTACAGCCGCCTGATCATATTTCTTTTTTGCTTCCGCAGCTTGTTCCTGTGCAGAGAGGGTCTCCTGGCGCGCCTGGTCACGTTCTGTCTCCACAAGAGAGATGCGCTGACCGCGTTCCAGGATGGGGATGAACAGGGTTGAAACGTTTGTAAGATAGTCCTGGTCTTCATCCCCCCAAAGTCGGTTTGAATAAGGCGAGAGGATCAGTATGGCTCCCAGAGGCCCGTGCTCTTTCGAAGTGATCGGGACACTCAACAGGTGACCGGGATTGCTCAGGTCAAGTATCTTTCCCAGGCCCTTAAGGTCTGAGGAGGTACTGCTGGATGGTAACCGCAGGGGACGGCCATGTTGGATGGCATTGGCAAGCAGCGGGATGGCGCCTTTGTCGACGACTGTCCCGTCCAGGTTTTCTTCACGGATCAAGTCATAGCCACTGACAATGGACAGGCTCTTGTCTTCACCAAGAGTGAGCAGGAAACACAGGTCAGCCAGCATGGCCTGGGCAATACTGCGCGTCATGGCGCGACCGATCTTGTCAGCGTTGTCCTCGGCAGCCAGGGACATGAAAGCATGGAAAGTTTTAGGATCTGTGCTGTAACGCCGCCGTTCCGTGCTGGATTCCTCGGCAGAGCTGTCGGTCTTGGTACCAGGTGTTCGAATAGCAGAAGAGCTGGAGAAGCGTTGCGTCATCGTCAG
>CAISEG010000096.1 GCA_903884265.1 uncultured Anaerolineales bacterium
GCCATTGGTGACGCCAACCTCCGCACTTCTGCCTACCTCTGCTGGACCGGTTAAACCCATCCCTGATCTGGGGGGTGACTGGCAGGACGGGCCAAGGGTATTGGGATCGAATGGCAGAACGGCCAGTACCTCGTAACGGGCCTCAATTTTACAGGAGTACGCACGCGCACACTTACCAGCCAATCCCGGAACGGGAGCAGCCTGTCCTGGACGTATGCTTACTCTGATGCAACCAGCGCTAATTCTATTACCTACACGACCGTATCGGTGAGCGGGAATATGTTAAATGCCAATTACTCACCCTCTGGCAGTTCATCAAGTGGCCATTTCCTGCAGCGTAGTTCTTCATCAACACCTGCCTACTACAGTCTTCCTTACTATGATGATTTTAGCAACCCAAACATCGGTCGGCATATTTTTGACAATGACATGTATAGTGCTGGCTATGAGAGTGCGTACTATTTCGTGATCTCGAAAACGACAAAGTTTTCTTCTTTCCGTGCTGTTGGAAGGTTCTTTGGCGATACTGTCATCGAAGTGGATGCCACCCCGGTCAGCGCACCCGCCAACAATTATTTCAGTTACAACATTGGTTATCGCACCCATTCGAATAGTGATTGGTATTATTCGAGATTAGTGCGCACGGCTATTTTGCAATAGGATACTACACCGGCGGAGGGAAAGAATAGACTTCGCTTTTGTCGGGTGATGAATGGCAAGCTTCTGATTCCATCCAGCAGGGCATGACGACCAATCATATGAATGTCACTTGTGCCGGAAGTCAGTTAAAGGTAAAGGCCAATGGCCAACTGCTTTATTAGGGTCAGGATTCCCCCTTTATCGAGGGGGATATCACCCTGGGCGCAACTACTTACGATAACAATAATTTTCCTACCGAGGTTCATTTCGATTAGCTTGCGGTAAGTGCACCATAACTTCCCCGGCTTTTTCTTAGAAAGGAACCCTACGATGCATAAAATGAACCTCAGGCTAGAAAACGAGGTTCATTTAATAAACAATGAGGTTATTTTTACTTGCGTCGGCTGCGGCCCCAGCCCGCCTTTTCAGGTTTTTTTGGCTTTTCGGCAGGCACACCTTTACCTGAAGGCAGGCTCATAGGAGCGTGGAGAGTTTGCTGGTAGTACTCGTCCAGCAGCATGGCGATGATGGGCAGTTCTTCTTCGCTTTCAGCCAGACTGCGGGCAAGCGGCGTGAACCGACGCGAACGCTCCGTCTGGAGCTTGTCCCGCCCACGCAGGCGGGCTTCGAGTAGGGCAGTGGTTCGTTCGGCTACTATGGCGGCAACATCCGCGTCGGAGGGGATGAGGCGTTCTTCAAAAGGGATGCTGTAAGTCCTTTTGATCTTGTCGAGGGTATACTTTTCTAACCGGTTGACCAGGGAGATGGCCACGCCGCTGGCTCCGGCACGCCCGGTCCTTCCGGCGCGGTGGATGTAAGCTTCCAGTTCGTCAGGCGGCTCGTATTGGATGACGTGTGTAAGGGCGGGGATATCCAGCCCGCGTGCTGCCACATCGGTAGCTACCAGGAAACGCAAAGTTCCACGGCGCACCCGGTCAAGCACCCTTTCGCGGTCGGTCTGGGACAGATCGGCGCTCAACTCATCCGCGTCGTATCCAAAGCGCTGCAAGACCACCGAAACATAATGCACGCGTGCCTTCGTGTTGCAAAAGATGATGGCGGAAGTGGGGTTCTCGATCTCGATCAGGCGCACCAGGCTGCGGTCCTTGTCCATACCGGGGACGATGTAGAAGACGTGCTCGGTATCGGTAACGTGGATATGGTCGCTGCTCAGGCTGAGGAATTCCCCGTTACGGATGAATTCCTGCGCAGTGCGCAGGACCGAATCTGGGAAGGTAGCTGAGAACATACTTGTGTGGATGGGATGCTTGGGCAAGTAGCGCTGGACTTCCCGCATATCCGGATAGAATCCCATTGAGAGCATGCGGTCAGCCTCATCGTACACCACCGTTTTGAGTTGTTCGAGCGAAAAAGTGCGTTTGAGCAGATGATCGAGCACTCGTCCAGGCGTGCCAATAACGATTTGCGCGCCGGCTTTGAGTGCCGCAGTTTGTACGCCGTAGCCCACCCCGCCGTAGACAGCCACTGCTCGCAAGCTGGTATCGGTGCAGACCTTTTCTGCTTCCTGCCAGACCTGGCGCGCCAGTTCGCGCGTTGGGACAAGGATGAGTGCTTGGCAGACTGGACGGTTTTGGTCGAGGCGGTTTAGCATGGGCAGCAGGAACACACCCGTCTTGCCGCTGCCGGTGCGCGCCTGCAGCATCATATTACGCCCCGCCATCAGATATGGGATGGCGCGTGCTTGCACGGGTACGAGCGAAGTCCACCCGAGGCGTTCCGCAGCCTCGCGTAAAGGTTTGGGCAGGTCTTCGAGGGTGATCTCGACCAGCGGGTTGCGCGGCTCGGTAGGGGACGATGAGATGCTATTGTTCATGGGTTCTCAATTCTATCTATCAGGGTGAATGCTGATTTCAGTATATCAAAAAAAGTTCTCACTAGGAGGGCATCAGGAAGATGCATTTACTAGAAGTTTGGTGTTTGGGTGTGTTGGCAGGCAGTCGCAAAGCATACGGGATGTGTACCTGGTACCATATGAACATCCGCGGGATGGGGAGGTGGTTCAAGTCGTCAGGCCGCTTGCCCGCCGGGTTTGCCACCTGATAGGCGTAGAATCGGTTGCCGCCATCCACGATAGGTAGCGGATTAACCTCGCCCAGGCTGGGAAGAGTATTGAGCATCGTTGGGTTCAGGCTACGCGGCTCAATCGTGAGGATCCATCCTCCAACTTTGGGTTCAATGGATGTGATCGTGAGTATAGTTTAATAAATAGGTGCTAATTAATACAGTACCCCTGCCAGAGGATTAGCGGGGGAATTGATGGGTTGAATATACAGGGGAACAATATCTGGCATCACTCCCCACGGAATCAATGGTATCTATAAAATTAAAATCGGTCAGGAAATACGAGAAAATTAATCGGACGAAGAGGGAATTTTGCGTAGCCCACCTGGTCGATTTTTCCCAAGTTTTCGACCCATAAATCGACAAATCTATCCAGGTCTATTAAACGGATGACTGGTTGAGCCTTCTCTATGGCAATTTCCTGCAAGCCATTTGCGAATCCACCAAATGAAAAATATATTCCAACATCATTAGGTTGTAGATCATGTAAAAATATCTCCAAACCCTCCATCGTGGTAACTTCATTACATTTAGCAATATGAACCACTATTCTTGGAGGTTTTAATCCCAGGGGATCCAAGGAACAGATCATATCGAAATGACTATCATCATCTTTATAAGGAACAATCCATGTGATATAGCATCCTAAGGATTTTAGTAGGGAGGTCACAATAATCCGAATATCCCTGATATCCAGGACTTCAAAATATTGTTTGATCTGCGTCCAGGAATATTCCACTGCTTTATTAAATGGGTCTGAGCCAAGCTGGGCCAGACGTTTGTTCTCTTTCAATTTCCATTGCTGGAATAGTTGGACTGACATTTCAAAGAATTCGTTTGAGTCTTTAAAATGGTAACAGGCATTTCGTCCTGCAGGGGTGATGAACCAGCGTCCATTTTTTGTTTTTTCCAACCAACCTGCTTTAACAAGAGGAATGGTACCAACCCGCATAACTACTTCATATCGCGGAATAAATGGTGCAAAGGGATAAAATCCCATTTCATATTCGGAGAAAGAAATGGAGTCTTTTAAATACTTGATGATCTCTGATACGTATAGGCCATTTGGCTCGAACCAAAGCAATTCGAATATTGTCCTCAGGATCTGATTTATTCGATGTACCGGGATGTCGGGTGAAATATCAGTCATTGTTCTCCACGCTTTCACAGACTGAATAAATATACATTATTTTAGTGTATATGATTTTTCAATTATTCGTGAACAAATTAGCATCTGGAAATCGATATATTTTTTCATTGGGATAATATTGCTGGCGATTTGACAGGATGAATTCATAGATTTCCTGATCAGAAATTGGTTGTTTGCCGCTTTCCAATAAGAAACCCGGAGCCCAAAAGTCTTTAATTAACCCTTCTTTATTCAGCCTCCCAAAATTACCCAGGATCATCCTCGAACTTTCCTTCCGGACAATATTAATATGGTAGGATGGGGCAAAAGTTGATGGTATCAATACGTTCCATTGCATGTATTGTTTTTCAATTATCAATGCTTCTAGTCTCCAACCATAAGCCAGAAAAATCGTAGGTATTTCCTCATTTATATATCTCGCCAATTCCTTGACGAGATAATTGCTTTTAATGCGTGGGATTAGAAGGCACGCATAATTTACTCGCGATGAACTTTGGCTTTGTTGGTGTAATGGTTCCTGCGTTATTTCCACTTTTCCATTGACATTCGATAGCTTATGAGCAGGTCGATTCCTGTTGTCCAGAGGTGCGACGAAGTCGAATTGGTTTTCCAATTCTGATTCAGGTTCTGGATCAGGGATCGAGGCATGGATTACTGAATGAGTTGAGGAAGTCATCGTATCTGGTTCTGGAATGGTAAATTTCCATAACGATTCCAGCTCAGTAGGATCAATCTCAAGTGGTGTTTCGGTTTCTTCACCCGGATCTGATTCAGCATAAAATTCCAATGAGGAAGTTCCACCTGGATCACCCACTTCACCTTTCTTATCGGTTTCTATTTTAATTCTTTTAAATTTCATGGCTGGTCTTGGGTGAAGACTTTTTGTTTGTGTGTTGTTGAGGGGTTCAACCACAATTTCGTTAATTTGAGTTTGACTTGATTTATTCCCCTTGATGGTTATTATGCTTGCTGGAAGAGAATGTGGCTCGTTCCCCGACAACTGTGGGGAAACAATTTGGGTCGCCAAATATTTAGTTTGGTTGCGAATGACATTGTAAGGTGTGTCTGGAGAGTAAAGAAGAGCAAGAATAATCCCTACAGCAAGAATTGTTGTATGAAGTAGATAATTGTTGGAGGACAGATGAATCTGCTTTATTAATTCGGTTTTTCCGGTCACATCCATGTATTTGCGAACAATACATGCGCAATCAGTAATATCATCTCCTTGAATATTGTTGGTATATGCCAGGACATTATTATCAGCATAGATGATCGCCTCCTGGACATCCAATTTAGCGATAGTGAATTCTAGGATATTCTTTATTACATCTTTGTCTGTGGCCCAGGTTGGGATTTCATTCTCTACTGGGTCTGAGAATTTCCCATCAATGACATGATTAATATTAATATCTCCAGGACGATTAAATATTTCCATTAAATCCTTCTCTACAAATGGCTTGCTGAGTAATCTCCAAGGACGAAGTTCCTCCGCTTCGTGGGGGAGTTCTTTCTTAGAGATAAGAATCATTTCAGCGCATGGAAATGTGTCTCTGATGATAAACACACTCTTTCGTACCTTCTCAAAACCTAGCTCCATATCGAGCAGGGCATAATCCAGGCAATCATTATTATTAATACAATCAGTCAAAGCCTTGACTGTTGATACTGATTTTGTTTTCCAGGGATGATTTTTACGAACGCTTTCACTTACAAGATCGCCAAAATCTGAGAAGGGAGTTACGATCAAAACAGATTTCTCAATCATTTTATCATTCCTCTTTTCGTTTCCTGTCTGGTGTTGCCTGCAAATGTTTTATTGAGGTGAAAAGAATATTTACTTGCAACATCGTTGGTTTTCGAAAAATTGGTACGTGATGAAATCAGAAGCGTTTGGCAGAAACAGTCACATCAGTACGAAGTATTACGCGTAAGAAAAACTAAAACCATTTCCATCAATACTGGATCAAATACGTAGGATTCTCTTCGAAAGGTGGAGCCGTGATTTTTCATCTAGTTATAAACCATTACGTATTATTACTTACTCGCATACTAGTTTGTTCTTATCTATTATACTATTCCATTCCCATTTATTCAATAGGAAATCCAAGATTCTGGAGAAAATACAGGCATTTACTCTATTGCATTACGTATAAAATGATGTACAATAAGCGTAATAATACGTAATTATTCACCTATTATAGTATTCTTTGAGAAAGAGATGCTCTCTATCGTTGCGAAATCGTTATCTCAAGTAATTCAGAGTTTGGGGCTCAGCCAATGTATACTGGCGTATAGGAGATCAACCCATTACTTCGATTAAACTGTTTGTCGCTGATGATCATCCCATCAGGCGACAAAGCCTTGTCTGTTTACTTCAAACCCGTCCAGAATTCGAGATCGTTGGAGAATTCTCAGACGGGTATGAACTGATGGAATTTCCGGGAAAAATATCCTCGGACATCGTTCTGGCTGATCTAAACCTGCCCACGGTCAATAAAGTCGATCTCATCTCACTCCTACATCAATGGAATCCAAGCCAACGGATTCTTGCAATTACCGATAACCCAGCTCCATCGCAGGCAATTCGAGCTTTCCGCAATGGCGCCCTAGGTTACATGGTGAGGATGGATGATTTTGATCACCTTGTTCAAGCAATCCGGTCTGTGTATGATGGTCGAAGGTATGTCAGCAGCCTTGTTACCGATCAGATCCTGGATGCATTGGTTGCGGGGAAGAATTTCGAAAAAGATATCGATGAGCGGATTTCTTCAAGGGAACGGGAAATTCTTCAATTGGTCGCCGAAGGCAAAACCAATGCTGAGATCGGAAAGTCATTGGTTATCAGTACCCGGACAGTGGAAACCCATCGAAATAATCTCATGCGGAAACTTGGGTTATCTTCTCAAATTGATATCATTCGCTACGCCTTTAAACATGGCTTCATAACATTAGATTGATCCCTGAAAAATTCGAACAATCCCCCTCAATTCTGTTAAGATAATGTAATTATAATAATTCTTGACGCTTCATTTGCCATATGCTACATTAAAAATGGAGATTTCTTTGATATTCTTTAATAAAGGAGGTATGCATGTCCGAAAATCGAAACCAACAACTGGTTGACCGCCTGCGTTTATTACATGCAACCTCTTCCGATATTGAAGCCTCAGCTGTTGTAAGTGTGGAAGGGTTAAGTATCGCTTCTGCATTACCCCAAGGCGTGGAGGAAGAACGAGTCTCGGCGATGTCTGCTGCGATGCTTTCCCTCGGCGGAAGAATTGCCTCTGAATTAGGACGGGGCCCGGTGGAGCAGGTTTATGTAAAAGGTCAAAAAGGCTTTGTTATCCTAATGGCCGTCGGTGAAGATGCTGTACTAACAGCCCTTGCTCGTGAAAGAGCAAAATTAGGATTGATCTTTCTGGATATGCACAGAGCCGCAGATGACTTGTTGAAACTTCTCTGAAAAGATAATCTGTGTAAAATGCCTTGCCCGAACTATCTGAGCAAGGCATTTATTTCTTAAATTAAGATGTTAGAAAATTGGGAAGTAAGCCCTTCCAAATATTTATTTTTACAGCTTGATCAGCCGTTTTTTTTTGAAACATATGCTTTATATCGGACAATTCTCCCTTACCCGTCCCAAGTCTCTAGGCGAGGCTGCCTTAAACCACTATTGGCTGTTTCAGCAGTTTGATATGTCCATCACTGACAATGGAAAATTGGCGTTGGCTCTTGATGATACTGCAACGATACTGATCGGAACACCCACGGTGCATATGGGTCTCCATCCGTGCTTTTTTTCAGCTACGCACTTGGTCAACATACGACATCCTAAGTGGAAGTAAGCGGTATCTTCGGTTCCTATGAGTGGGGGGGCCAAGGCTGTAAAGCAGATTTCCTGCCTAATTACGAATCTTCAAGTTGAGGTTCTTTGCACGGTTCTGGGCAAAGGTCAGCGACGAGGCGACACATTTCTGGCGTATGACTTAGCCCCCAATTTGAATGTTAATTTCACAACATTCTTATAATAGACGTCAGCCTGAATGTTCATTATTCGTACAGCGACGGAAGAACCGTTACAAAGACCCCGATCCATTAATAACCGTCCGTTACAGGAATTAAAATGGAGGCCGACCTGGATAAGTGCCTGAAAACACTTGGTCGCGGGTCTGACCCCTACCGGGCTCACTATTTTTGAAAGTACTAAAGCAAAAGTGACAAAAAATAAACCTTGGAGTTTTGGCTCTATCCAAGGGGAGTTGAAGTAATGATGCCTCCCGAGTAAAGTATGTTTATGCAGGCATACAGAAACTGGGGAGGCTTCAACAAGGCAGGCTGATGGGGGTCAGGCTTCGTTGTTCAACTCCTGGACCCAGTCAATCCCAAGCGTGTCCAACTTCGCCTGCTCGGGGATTCCTGTTTCCGCGTCCCAACCTGCCAGCCGGTAGTAGGCATGCCGGGCCTGCTCGAATTCTTTTGGGTCGATCGAGCGCCCATCGCTCCTACCACCAGTCAGTGGCTGGAAGATCTTCTTGGGGAGCACGTCAGCCGAGCCATCGATGCCCGCACGAAGATTGAAGAGTCGCATCAGATTGATGCGCTTTTCGCCCACTTTCATGAGTTCATCCATTGTCACATCCCAGCCGGTGATCGCTTGGACGGTCTCCACCAATTGGTCCGGGTCGTACAGCTGCCACCCGGCCCCGAAGATGAACTGGCAGATGTCGAGTGAATCCAGGCAGGAGTAGAGGCACTGGGTGACGAAAGCATAACGGGCCACATCATCATTCAGGGCCAATTCGGGCTGCGGCTGCTCCAGCCCCAACTGTCTCGCCCGGTCGGGGTAGAAGTTGTATGCAGGATCGTGTTCGCAAGACTGATGATCGGCTCCGAATGGATTGACGGCGTAGATCAGGCCCAGCCCGGGTTTTAACTGCGGCATGTGAGCCGGCATTTCCTGCTTCTTGACTGCCACTACCAGTTCGGCGGTATTGCGCCCGAGCTTTTCGGCCGCCCGGGCAGAGCCCTCCGCCAGTAAATCACCGAAGCCGGTCCGGTGGGCGATGGCTTCCACTAACTGAACCATGGCGGTCGTGTTCCCAAAACGGAGTTCCAGGTCTTCGGTATCATCCAGTCCGATCAAGCCTCGCTCGAAACAGTCCATTGCCCATGCTATGGTTGCCCCGCATGATATGGTGTCCATGCCGTACATATTGCAAAGCTGATTGGCGTAGGCCACAGCTGCCAAGTCGCTGATCCCACAACTACTGCCGAAAGAATACAAGGTCTCGTACTCCGGTCCGCCGTAGACCGAATCAACCGGGTAAAGGCCGTCGGGGATGGAGTCTACCGGCTTGCAGCGTACTGCACAGGCAAAACAGGTGTCGCGCTGCTCGAGGATGGCCTGGTTGATGGTCGCACCGTCAATAGCTTTACTGTCCTCGAAGGTCCCGCTTGCCCAGTTGCGGGTCGCCAGGCCGCCGGTGTCGGATGCCCAGGCGATCCCACCAGCTGTGCCAGTCTGACTGAGCATATAAACATCCTTGTGTTTGAGGTTTTCCACCCCCCAGCGAGCCAGTCGCTTGACCCCTTCAGAATCGAAAAGCGTTGGCTTGAGCGTCCCCCGCACGACAACTGCCTTCAGGTTCTTGGAAGCCATCACAGCACCCATGCCTGTGCGACCATTGGCTCGGTTGGCGTTGTTCATCAAGCTGGCGAAGCGCACCCCGTTTTCGCCGGCGATCCCGCACTGTAGGACCTCGATTCTTTTATTGCCCAACTCGGACCGCAGCGTTTCCTGGACATCGCCAGTAGTATGGCCCCATAGATGATCCGCTGACCGAAGTTCGTACTTTCCGTTCTCTAGCCAAAGGTAGACAGGACTCACCGATTTTCCGCTGATTACCAACGCATCAAAACCGGTAAACTTGAACTCGGCCGGGAAGAAACCACCACATTGCGAGTCGCCGATGCAGCCGGTAAGGGGTGACTTGGCAGCAACGGTCAGGCGGCTTAGTCCGGCCAGCGGCGCCCCGGTCAGGACGCTAGCC
>CAISEG010000097.1 GCA_903884265.1 uncultured Anaerolineales bacterium
CGGGTGGTCGTAAAACATGAACACCACCCATTTTTCCGGGTCCACTTCGCCCAGGTTCTGGTTGGCCAGACGGACAAAGGCAGAGGCAAAGGCCGGGGCTTTGCCGGTGCTATGCAGGGCATATTCATCCGCCAAGCGTTCTCGCCAACGCGAGAAGGCATTATCCAGCGGCTGGGTGAGATGACTAAAGGCGCCCAGGACCACGGCCAGTGCCGGAAGACCGGTGATGTCGGTTGGGCCGGCAAAGCCGAAATAACCTGCCGCCCAGATCAACCCCAGGGACGCCAGGTATAACCCGCCCAGAGTCAGCAGGGTGCCAAACCCGATCAGCAGGGGGATATCTTTATGGACGTGGTGGCCAAGCTCATGCGCCAGGACGGTTTCGATCTCATCGGTTGAGAACTCGTTGATGAGCGTGTCGCCCAACACGATCCGGCGGGTGCTGCCGATACCGGTCAGGGCGGCGTTGGCAGCTTTCGTCCGTTTTGACATGTCGAACTTGAAGACGCCGCGCACTTTGGCGTTGGCGTTCTCAGCCAGTTTCATCAGTCGGTCGGCTAGGTCAGCGTGCTCCTCACCCAGGGGGACGTATTTATTGAATAAAGGCATAATCAGGATAGGCGCTAAATTGGAGAGTAAAACGGTGAAGACCAGCATGCCTGCGCCGGTCCACAGCCACCACCAGGAACCGGTGAGTCGGAGGGCCAGATAGACAAGTTCCAGCACAAGCAGTCCGAGCGGCGCGCTAATTGCCAAGCCTTTCAATTGGTCCACCACCCAGCCTTTGAAGTCCTGGTTGGACTGACCGAAGCGATGCGGCAGGACGAAGCCGGAGTAGAATCCCAGCGGCAGCTCGAGCAGGCCGGAGATCCCGCCAAAGAGGATGGCAAAGCACAGCACTAGCAGCCATTCACTGGTGGTGAAGGTCTTTAGCCAGGTGGTCAGGGCTTTGGCCCAGCCGAAGAAGAGCCAGGCCAGCAAGTAGACTGTGCTGAGAACGGTATCCAGAAGCCACATGCGTCGCCGGATGCGGGCAAATTGCCGGGCTTGTTTTTGTTTTTCGGGATCGAGAGTAATGGTTGTCATGGACTTATTTTGCCACAGAAGAGCTGGAATGGTCAGGGTGTTCAAGCGTTATAATACAAAAAACTAATGTTCAATTACGATTGGAGGTATTTTTAGTGAGCGAACTTAACCCCGGTGCTTCCGCCGAACTCGAACATACCGTGACGGATGCCGACACCGCCTCCCATTGGGGCAGTGGAGGCCTGCCTGTTTTCTCGACCCCGTCCCTGGTCGGCCTGATGGAAATGACTGCGGTCCATGCGCTTGAGGGGATCCTCCAGCCTGACCAGACGACCGTTGGCGGGCGGATCGATGTGCGACACCTGGCTGCCACGCCGGTGGGGATGCAGGTGCGTGCCCGGGCGGAGTTGATTGCCATTGAGGGCCGCAAGCTGGTCTTCAAGGTCCAGGCCTGGGACGAGGTCGAATTGATCGGCGAAGCTGAGCATGACCGCTTTGTGATCGATAAGACGAAGTTTATGACGAAGGTGAAAGCCAAGAGGAATGCCTGACAAAAAAAGCAGGGCCATAAGGCCCTGCTTTTTGGTTCGATGGGTCATCTGTTCATGGATGCATTGCAGGGGAAAGATTCGTCCAA
>CAISEG010000098.1 GCA_903884265.1 uncultured Anaerolineales bacterium
AGGGTCCAACCCGTTCTTTTTTGCAAAACCGATCGCCGCCTGGGTGGGGACTCCATCCAAGCCAAAGGCCCGTTCAGCGGGCGGTCCCTTGACCAGGTCGGCGCGGTCAGGCTGGCGCGGGGCAAGACTTTCCACCAACACAGCCAGCCGGCGCGGTGTCCCATAGACGCTAACAGTACCATGTTCGAGATGTAAGGTCTCCAATAACCTGGGAACATTGACCTTCAATTGCTCAATGGCTGAATCCAGGTCGGTGACAGGGAGTTCTTCGACACCAATTTCCAAGAGAAGGTCACCAGGCCGGTCAGGGATCGGGTAATCAGGTTTTTGGCTTACCGCCAGCTTCCCTGATTCTTGATGACCTTTAAGCAATGGATATTCCTGTTCCTTGCGCTTTTCCAGCCAAGTCTCGGCCACACGACGAGCCAGGGTGCGCATCTGGCCAAAGAAAGCCTGGCGTTCGGTCACACCGATGGCACCGCGCGTATCCAGTACGTTAAAGGTATGCGAGCATTTCAGCAAATAATCATGAGCCGGGACAACCAATCCCTGATCCAGGCAGGCTTCAGCTTCGGCCTTATATAGATCGTACATTTGACGCAGGCGGGTCACGTTGGCTGTTTCAAAGTAATATTTGCTCTGCTCAAACTCGTCGTGGCGGCGGACCTCGCCATAGGTGACATCCGCGCCCCAGGATTCGTCCCAAATGGAAGCCGCGTTGTTGAGGGCAATCAGGATGCGCTCGAGGCCGTAGGTGATCTCGACCGCCACCGGGTCGAGGCTCACACCGCCGACCTGCTGGAAATAGGTAAATTGGGTGATCTCCTGGCCGTCCAGCCAGATCTCCCAGCCCAAGCCCCAGGCTGAGATGGCGGGTTGTTCCCAGTTATCCTCCACGAGACGGATGTCGTGCTGGCGAGGGTTAATGCCAATGGCTTCCAGCGACTGGAGGTAGAGTTCGACCGGGTTGCCAGGGTCGGGTTTGAGAATAACCTGGAACTGGGTGTGCTGCTGAAAACGGTTGGGGTTTTCGCCGTAGCGCCCGTCATCGGGGCGGATGGAGGGTTCCACATAACCCACATTCCATGGCTCGGGGCCTAGCACGCGCAGGAAAGTGGAGGGATTCATTGTCCCAGCGCCGACCTGTGTGTAATAGGGTTGGCCGATAAGGCAGCCGTGCACAGCCCAGAATTCTTGTAATTGGAGAATGATGGTTTGAAAGGATGATTTTGGCATTTTTGTAAACTGATTTGATAATGATGATTAGTTCAAGCGATGGAATTATACCGTTAATAATTTCAGTCCTCTTGAGGTTGTTTTTCATATCAAAACGATCCCCCGCTCATGCCAGGAGCGGGATTTCAGAAACATACATACTTGCCTTGGCGTTGCTTCTCACATAAAATAGGAATATCATGCTTTATTTCAACCACTACGATATCATCATCGTTGGTGCCGGCCCGGCCGGGATCTCCACCGCCCTCCACCTGGCAAAGCTGGCTCCAGAGCTTGTGTCCCGCACGCTGATCCTTGAAAAGGCTCAAAACCCGCGGCACAAACTGTGCGGCGGCGGCCTCCTACCAGATGCGGAAGTGGTGCTGCGCCACCTCGGGCTGGATGTGACCGAAATCCCGCACGTGGATGTGGATTGGGCACGGTTCGATTTCGACAGTCGTGGGATGAGGATGCGCGCCGAGAAGAATGGCAGGTATGCTTTCCGCACCATTCGCCGGCACGAGTTCGACGCCTGGCTGGTTGGCAAAGCCCGGGAACGCGGTTTTCTCATCCAGGAAAATACAACCGTCAAAGGCATCACCGCCAGCGAGGGCGAGGTTGTTGTCACAACCAACCGGGGCGAGTACCATACCCAGGTGGTGGTCGGCGCTGATGGATCCAATAGTGTCGTCCGGCGGGCGATCATCCCACACGAGGACCTGCACGTTGCCCGCCTACTGGAGATCGTCACCGAGCCGAAACCGGAGAAGTCCGTCCACAGGCAAAGCGATTCCTATTTCGATTTCGTGGTGATCCCGCAGGGAATCCAGGGTTACGTCTGGGACTTCCCAGCGCTTGAGCAAGGCAAACCGGTACGGGTGCGCGGCATTTTCGACAGTAATGTCAATTCCTTCAAAGCCGATATTTCCCTGCGTTTTGCCCTGGATGAGGAACTCGGGCGGCATGGACTGAGCCTGTCGGATTACAAATTGGAAGGTCACCCCATCCGCTGGTTCGACGCGAAGAGCGCGTTCTCTGCTTCGCGGGTCCTGCTGGCAGGCGACGCGGCCGGTACGGATGCACTGTTCGGCGAAGGTATCAGCATCGCCCTGGGATATGGCAGGTTGGCCGCACAGGCCATCCGGGACGCCTTTACCAGAAAAGATTTCTCGTTCAGCGGTTACAAACGATCCATTCTACAAGCCGAGCTGGGCAAGGCCCTGTGCCGGCGCACCTGGCTGGCCAAATTCTATTACTGGTTCCGCTCCCCACCCTTCCAGGCGTTCGTCTGGCGCAAGATGGGCTGGTTCATTGCATGGGCTATGAGGGCTTTCTTCATTGGATGGGCACGCAGGCAGGAATCACATAAACCGGCACACCTATAGACCCAAGAATGGGTGAGTAAGAAGAAAAAACGGGCAGACACACAGGTGCGCCCTTATTTTTTAATTTGACGGATGAAATCGGGGGAATTCAAAGCACGTTCCAATAAATAAGTGACATAGCTTTGTAAAAGCGCCTCAACCTCACTTTGAACTTCGAGGGTAGGCCGCGCCCGCTGCGCCGCGGCATAGTCACTGCGCTGGAAGTGGCGCAGGTACTTGAGCGCATTCTCCGACACATTCGAAGCCCCGGGCAGGCCAGCTCCACATGTCGGGCAGAGCACACCGCCCTGGGCAGCAGAAAAATATTGATCTTCCGCTATGATCTCCCTGCCGCAATTGGCACATTCAAATAAGTGTGGTCGATAACCAAGCAAATCCAGCAACCGCAATTCATAATACCGGATCGCCAGCCAGGGGTCGGCTTCCTGCTCGAGGCGCGACAGGACCTCGCTGAGCAGGCGGAAGATGCCGTAGTTCTCGGTATCGTCTTCGTATGTAAACCGATCGAGCAGTTCGACAACGTAAGCAGCATGGCCGGTCTTGATCAGGTTCTCATGAATGGCCAGATATGCATCCAGTGTGTCAGCCTGGGTAACAATCAGCAGATCATGGCCACGCGCCAATTGCAGGGTGACGCGCGTAAACGGTTCCAAATGCCCGGCCTTACGGGAGCGGATCTTGCGGGCGCCCTTGGCGATGGCACGCACCTTGCCGCGCTCGCGGGTATAGAGTGTAATCAGGCGGTCGGCTTCACCCCAATCAGCGTGACGGAGGACAACCGCTTCAACACGAAATGAACGCTGCTCAGCCATATGATCTGTTTGGACACAATATATTCTGCGAGTATGATGAATTGTGCCCTTACTTCTTCAAATCCTTAGGAGTAAACGCTCCAGGTAACAGCCCGGCAACGGTGGTCTCCTGCACCAAACGGCCTGCGCCATCAGCGACCAGCACAACTGTATCAAGGCCAAATTCTGCCATCACCTGGCGGCAACTGCCACAAGGCGTGCCACCGTTGGGGGTAACGACCGCAATCACATCAAACTTCTTTTCCCCTTCTGAGACCGCCTTGTAGATGGCGATACGTTCGGCACACATGGTGGTTGGATAAGCGGAATTCTCAACATTACAACCGGTAAAGAGACGCCCGGACCTCGTCCGCAAGGCCGCACCGACCGGGTAGTTCGAGTACGGCGCATACGCCCGGCGACGGGCTTCGTTGGCGAGTTCGATCAAGGCACAGCGTTCCTCATCGGTCAGTTTAATCATCTTTTGCCTCGTTCAATTTCTTTATAGCCCGCGCTGGTACGCCAACCACCAACGTGTCCGGCTCCACATCCTTCGTAACCACCGCCCCTGCGCCGGTACGGGAACGCGCTCCAAGCTTCACTGGCGCGACCAGCATAGTATCCGAACCGATGAAAGCGCCTTCCCCAATCTCGGTCTGGTTTTTATGGACACCATCATAATTGCAGGTGACCGTCCCCGCGCCAATATTGACATCTTCTCCAATTTTCGCGTTGCCAATGTAGGAGAAGTGTCCCATTTTTGTACCGGAGCCGAGGATCGAATCTTTGACTTCGCCGAAGTTACCCATGTGGACGCCCCTGCACAGATGTGCCCCCTTGCGCAAACGGGCAAACGGCCCAATGCCTACATTGTCTTCGACCACGGCCCCTTCCATCACAGCAGCCAGGATCTCGCAGCAATCCCCGACCTTTGTATCTTCCGCGATCGTATTTGGCCCAATGACACACCCTTCGCCAATGACGGTCTTGCCACGCAGATATGTATTCGGCCAGACAACCGTATCGCGGCCGATCTTTACACCCGGTTCAATGTAAGTTGAAGCCGGGTCTACAATAGTCACACCTGCGAGCATGTGGGCATGGTTGATGTGCTGGCGCATTGCCGCTTCTGCTTCTGCCAGATGGACGCGGGTATTAATACCGATCGTCTCCACCAAGTCATCAATGACCAGCGCTTGCACAGTCAGCCCAGCCTGGACTGCCAATGCAACCGTATCCGTGAGGTAATATTCACCCTTTTGGGAAATTTTGATCTGATGCAAGGCATCCCATAACCATTCGCCAGAGAAACAATATACACCAACGTTCAACTCGTGAATGGACAGTTGATCCCCGGTCGCAGCAGCCTCCTCGACGATGGCCTGCACACCTCCATCCGGACCACGAACCACCCGCCCGAATCCGCGGGGGTCAGGTGAGTAGACCGTCATTATGCTGAGCGGACCGCGATTGACTTTCTGAACCTCGACGAGCTGCTTCAGGGTTTCAGGGCGTAGGAGCGGCATATCGGCATAGGCCACCAGCACCAAGTCTGTTTTTCCGCGCAGCGTGGATTCGGCCTGTTGGACGGCATGCCCAGTGCCCAGCTGCGGGTCCTGAACCACGCAGCGGGCTGTTTCACCCAGGAACTCGTTCACCGCTTCGGCTCCATGTCCGATGACGACAACCGGGACTTCGGATGTGGCGTCCCATGCAGCGCGCAGGGCATATTCGATCATCGGCACTCCACAGACGGGATGCAGCACCTTCGGGAGATCGGATCTCATGCGCGTACCCTGTCCGGCAGCGAGAATAACAGCGGTAATTTTCATGGGCGACTCCTACGGCTTCCTGCAAAATCGATGACCTTACGGTATCGAAATGCTCGAAAATAACGGAATTTTAGTCCAGTTAATGACCTAGTATACTTACTAATCAAAAGGGCCTGCGCTGCCAATGGCACGAGGCCCTATAGGGAGAAAAAAGCCCCGCTTGCGGCGGGAAATTCAGGCTGGGGCGCCTGGATTCGAACCAAGATAATCAGCTCCAAAGGCTGACGTGCTGCCATTGCACAACGCCCCAAAGCGGCGCAAATTGTATCACAGCCCCGGCGCCATGGCTAGGACTCGTCCTCAGGAGCAAGACCAAGTTGTTTCGCCTGCTCATAAGAGAGCATATCCGGTTTGGAAGGCGCTTTGTGCTCATCAGCAGCCTTATTCCAGAAGTCATCCACCTCGGCAGGTTTGAGTTTTGTCTTAGCGTCCTCGAACAACGGCTCCAATTCTATCGAACTCTGCTCGACCGCATCCAAGGGAGGGATAAGCGGTTCCTCGATGGCAGAAGCTCCGAGGCCTGTCTCACCAATCACCTGTTCGATACTCTTACGCGCAGCCGAGAAAATGTCAACTGTTTTTAATACCTGGTCCTGGCCGGTAATCTCCTCCCCGATGATCAGAATGGCATGGGTCAAGCCAACCGGTGCAAAAAACAAGTTGTAGTTACCTCCCTTAAAAACGAACCAGTTCGAGTTAATTTTCTGGCCGATGAGACGCGAAACCTTCTGCCCGGCGCTGTGAATTGAAAGCAAGGAGGAAATCAGGGCTACTTCGTTATCGCTGTCCGGTAAGTCGCCGGCGCGCGCCAGGATTCGCCCGCCATCGTTCATCAGAAAGACAGCAATGGCGGCCAGGTCCTGGCGCAAGCCAGCCAGCAGATCCGGAAGACCAGTCCGGATTTCTGGTTCATCAACCTCAATCGGTTCAGGCGGGAGAATTGTCTCAACCAAATTCAAGTGACGTTCAACTGCTTCCAGGAACTCCGCCATCGGAACCGGCTTGATGAAAAATGCATCTGCCCCGGCCCCGGCAACTTCTTTGCGGACCTTGGGATCGGTCTGCCCGGTCACCAGAACGATCTTGGCCTTTGGCTGGTTCTTTTGCACCTTGTGCATCAATTCGATCCCCGTCATCCCCGGGAGACGGTAATCAGCAACCAACAGATCTACCTGGTTGCGAGAGCTATAGAGAATTGCTTCCTCACCGGATGGAATTTCAACCACCTCGAGGTCAGACTCAAGGGTTTCCAATGCTGAGCGCAGCAGGCGACTCACCTCACGTTGGTCTTCTACAATCAAGATACGATGGTGGGACATACGTTTTCCATGATGATCATTTCACCAGCCAACAAGCTGCCCAGTGATCCGGCTTTGATTCCTTGAAAGCCGGTTCCTCAACAGAACAAATGTCAATCGCCACCGGACAACGCGGATGGAACCGGCAACCCTTGGGCGGATTGAGCGGGCTCGGAACATCCCCTTTTAGAATGATGCGGTCGCGCTTGACAGTCGGGTCGGCAACCGGGATGGCTGAGAAAAGCGCCTGGGTATAGGGATGCAGCGCCTCGCGATAAAGGTCCTCGCGGCTGGCCAGTTCCACAATTTTTCCCAGGTACATAACCGCCACACGGTCCGAGATGTGTTCGACGACACTTAAGTTGTGAGCGATAAACAGATAAGTCAACCCGAATTCCCGCTGGAGATCTTTCAATATATTCAAGACCTGCGACTGGATCGAAACATCCAGAGCCGAGACCGGCTCATCACAAATAATGAACTTGGGGCGCAAGGCTAGGGCACGTGCAATCCCTATGCGTTGACGCTGACCGCCGGAGAACTCATGCGGGTAGCGGCGGGCGTGATAATCCTCCAGACCGACTTTTTTTAGTGTTTCCATCATGGTATCGACCCGATCGCGGTGGGTACCTATGCCATGCACATTCAGGCCTTCCATCACCGACTCGCCAATGGGCATGCGCGGATCAAGCGAGGCATACGGGTCCTGAAAGATGATCTGCATATTCCGGCGCATGGATTTCATTTCTTTGCCCTTCAAACCAAGGACATCTGTGCCATCAAAATTAACCGACCCTGCAGTGGGTTCGATGAGGCGCAACATGGTCCGTCCGACGGTCGTTTTTCCACACCCGGATTCGCCCACCAATCCCAGGGTTTCTCCCGCGCGGATGTTGAAGCTGACCCCATCCACTGCCTGCACCCAGGCAACCACACGTTGCAATAACCCTGAGCGGACAGGGAAATACTTCACCAAATCTTTTACCAGCACTAGATCTTTTCCGCCGATAGGTTCGCTCTTTGCTGTCATAGTCATTGAGAACTACTCCAATTGAATGTGTACCTGTTCCTTGTAATAAACTCTGATCACTACCCCAATGGAGCGTGATGTCCTTCATGATCCTGATAAAGCCAACAACGAACTATGTGATCGGTGGAGACCGGGATCAAATCGGGTTCGATCTCTGTACAAATTTGTAACTGGTATTCAATGCGCGCCTTGCAACGAGGAGCAAAGCGGCAGCCCGGCGGCAGATTAACCAGGTTGGGGACCGTGCCAGGGATCACTTCCAAACGGTCTTTGATCTTTCCCAGAATGGGAATGGAACCCATCAAACCCTGGGTGTATGGGTGGCGCGGATTGGCGAATAAGGTCTTGACATCGGCCTGCTCCACAATCCGACCAGCATACATTACCGCGACGCGTTCAGCCATCTCCGCCACTACACCCAGGTCATGTGTAATGAGTACAACTGAAGCGCCAACTTTATTGCGAAGATCGCGCATCAGATCCAGGATCTGGGCCTGGATCGTCACATCCAAAGCCGTGGTCGGTTCATCTGCGATCAACAGTTCGGGAACACACGCCAGCGCCATGGCAATCATCACGCGTTGAGCCATGCCGCCAGACAGTTCGTGGGGAAACGCCTCGGCACGCTTCTCAGGTTCCGGAATACCCACCATGCTCAACAACTCAATGGCACGTTTCTTGCCCGTCACCTTGTCACTATCCTGATGGATACTGAGCACTTCGCGAATCTGGTCACCAACTCTGAAGACCGGATTAAGAGCTGTCTGCGGTTGCTGAAAAATCATCGAGATCCGATTGCCGCGCACATGGGTCATTTCGGTCTCGGTCAATTTAAGCAGGTTTTGACCGTCAAAGATTATCTCCCCCTCGGTGATCTTGCCAGGCTGGCTGATGAGCCGCATGACAGAGAGTAGGCTGACACTTTTCCCGCAACCCGACTCGCCCACCAAGCCAAGAACTTCGCCAGGATAGACAACAAAATCCACCCCATCCACAGCCTTTACGACCCCATCTTCGGTGTAAAAATAGGTCTTAAGATTCTTTACTTCCAAAAGTGGTTTTTTATTTGTTTGCACGGCGCTGCTCCGCAAAACGAATTGCTTCTATTATAGCAAAGATTCACATTTTTCCAATTTACAGAAACAGAAAAGGAACGGCTGAAAACAGGACTAAAAAGCATCACCGCAGCGTACACGGAGTTCACAGAGTCAATACAAAGGTAAATCTTATTACTCTTCGCGGGGAGTGTGGTGAATTAAATGCTTATTCCACAAAATCATCCACTCCTGACAAAGAATGCTCGATTTTAAATCGAGCATTCTCTCTAAAACAACTGATTTTTTAGTTTACTTCTTCTTCAACCGGACGTACATGGCCGCGCCGATGATGCCAAGGAACAATCCGGAGGTCTGGGCGGTATAGACTAGAAAGACCATCGGAAAACTTGACACGATCACATTCACGCTTGGTAACATCAAGTAAGAGACAACTGTTCCTGTAAACAAAAGCATAAACCCGATCAGGATGATCAGAACGGGGGGAAAACGACTCATTGGAACAGCCAGCAAGAGACCTGATGGTCCGGCTCTGGCAGGAACTCGGGCGGCACTTTCACATCACACGTTCCCTTGATCATCTTCGAGCAGCGCGGATGGAAGCGGCAGCCTTCGGGCGGCTTGACCAAACTGGGCGGCTCTCCCGGCGGAACTTCCTTGAACGTCAGGGCGTTTTTCGCATCCGGATCCGAGGTCCCGTTCAACAATGCCAGGGTATACGGATGGCACGGGTTATGAAGCAATTTTGATACTGCGGCCTTCTCCACCAGCTGCCCAGCATACATTACAAAGATGCGCTCTGAGAAGTAGCTTACCGTACTCAGGTCATGGGTGATGTAGATCACGGAAAGGTGGTGGGTTTCCTGCAAGCCGCGCAGCAGTTTTAGAATCTCGACCCGAACAGAGGCATCCAGCATTGAAACCGGCTCATCTGCCACAATAAAGTTTGGTCCCATGATCATGGCGCGGGCGATCACGACGCGCTGCTGCTGCCCACCGCTCAACATGTGCGGATACTTCTCCAGGAAATCTTCGATCGGGAACAGTTTCACTATTTCCATAACTTCACGGATGCGCTGGTGACGTTCCTCTTTGCTCTTGACCCCACCGATGATCAAAGGTTCTTCCAGGATGCGCTCCACCGGCATGAACGGCGCCAGCGCACCATAGGGATCCTGCTGGACATAGCCCACATGTGAGCGATACCAGCGCAGGCCCTTGACTCCCTTTTCGGTCAGGTCCTCGTTATCAAATATCACTTTGCCCTTGGTCGGTTTGTACAACCCCAAAATGGCCTTCATCAGGCTTGACTTTCCACAGCCGCTCTCCCCCACAATGGCAATGGCCTCGCCGCGGCCCAGATCGAAGCTCACTCCATCCACCGCCCTGACGAACCCGGCGCGTCCAAACCCAAACCGGCGCAATTCAAACCACACACGCAGATCTTGAATGGATAGTAATGGCCCGGTTTTATTTTGGCCAAGCTCAATCTTCTCGGTTTCCTTCGTGCTTACTTCAGCGGACATGCCTCGCTCCTCTGCTTTAATTATAAAGCCAGCATTTTACGGTCCGCCCATCCTTCTCAATCACAGGCGGTTCCTGATCGCACTTTTCGAATCGCTTCGGACAGCGCTCTGCAAACCGGCAGCCCTTCGGCGGGTTTACCAGACTGGGCGGCTGCCCGACGATGAACTCCAGATTCTTCTCACCTCTCAGCCGTGGTACGCTTGCCATCAGCTTCTGCGAGTACGGGTGCAGCGGGTTGGGGAAGAAGCGCATGGCGTCACCGGTCTCGACCATCTGCCCGGCATACATCACGGCGACATCATCCGCCAGTTCGCTCGAGGTGGCAATGTCGTGGGTGATCAGGATAAAGCTCGTCCCCAATTCCTTCTTGATGCGCTTCAAGACATTGAAGATATTAGCCTGGGTCAGAACGTCCAGAGCCGAGGTCGGTTCGTCAAGGATGATCAGGCTCGGGGAGGTGATCAATGCCATCGCAATCGCCACCCGCTGGCGCATGCCGCCGCTCAACTCAAACGGGTAACGGCTGATGAAATCCGCCGGCACTCCAACGTGCTGGAACATCTTCAGCGCCAATTGAAGCGCGTCTCCCTTTTTCATCCCAAGATGGATGAT
>CAISEG010000099.1 GCA_903884265.1 uncultured Anaerolineales bacterium
CAGCGAGGACACGGTGTGGAGATAGGCAACTTTTATCGGCATGTGGTTCTCCTTCTTATTCCATGGACAAAGTCGGGGTTTCAAGCAACTCAGCCAGCTCGCCGAGGAAGCGGGCACCCCGGGCACCATCCAGCACGCGGTGGTCGACCGATAGGCTGAGGGTTAACATAGCGGCCGGCACTATTTTTCCAACATCGATCAGGGCATGTTCCTTGATGCGTCCTACCGCCAGGATGGCGGCCTGGGGCGGGTTGAGCACAGCGTCGAAGGCGTCGATGCCGAAGGCACCCAGGTTGGAAATGGTGAAAACGCCTTCCTCCTGCTCGGCGGGCAACAGAGTCCCAGTACGGGCGCGCCCTGTAAGGTCAGCCAATACCCGGGAGATTTCGGTCAGTCCCAGGCGGTCCGCATTCCGGATAACCGGGACAAGCAGCCCTCGCTGGGTGTCAACCGCTACCCCCACATGAACATCTTTCATCATGCGCATTCCCTGCGGAGTCCACTGGGACATCACCTCGGGATGTTGGCTAAGCGCCCGGGCGCAGAAATAAACAAGCAGATCGGTGTAGGTGAGGTGCACGCTGGCGCGGGCTTCCAGCTTTGGCTTGAGCTGGGCGCGCAGGGCAACCAGAGAACGGGCGTCAATCGTTACGTGAAGGTAGAAGTGCGGGGCACTGGTAAAACTTTTCACCATACGCTCGGCCATGACCTGCTCGATGCGTGTGAAGGGGCGGATCGTTCCGGAGGGCTGTGCCATGGCATGGGGCTCAGGAATGGCCGCTGGTTTCCTGAGAGCCTGATCCACATCCTGACGGGTGATGCGCCTGCCGGGACCGCTGCCCCGGACGGCAGCCAGGTCCACACCTAGGTCAGCGGCGGCTCTAACCGCCAGGGGAGTAGCTTTGGCAATAGCAGCGCTGCTCGGTGTGTTCACGTTCCATGCGACGACGCGTCCACCGGGACCAGTGGCAGCCGCCTGGCTTAAGTCCACGCCCAGCTTTTTGGCCAGTGTGCGGGCGGCCGGGCTGGCTTTGACCCTGCCCGGGAGGGCAGAGGGTGAATTTTTGACAGCAGGTGTAATTCCCGCGAGCGACGCATCGGGTCGGGCATCTTTTTGCATCCCCCCCGGCGCTTCACCCGCAGGCAAAGTTTCGCCCTCCTTGACCAGGATCCCGATCACCGTCCCCACCGGGACGGTCGTGCCGACCTGTACCAGGATCTTGCCCAGCACGCCAGTTTTGTCTGCCTCGATCTCAACTGTGGATTTGTCGGTCTCAATCTCAAAGAGCGGCTCACCGGCAGTCACCTTCTGGCCCTCGGCCTTGCGCCAGCTGACCAGGGTGCCTTCTTCCATCGTCAACCCCATGCGGGGCATTACAATTTCGCTAGCCATCAGCGCCGCCTTCCGTCCAGCACGCGATGGACCGCAGCGAGGATGGCTTCCTCATTTGGGATGGTGGCAAACTCCAAGGGCGGGCTGAAGGGGATGGGCACGTCCATGGCGCCCAGGCGCTCAATCGGCGCGTCCAGGTAGTCAAAAGCGCCGTATGCAATGGTCGCGGCCAGCTCGGCGGTGGTGCCGAAGTGGTTGTAGCCTTCATCGATGATCACCGCTCCGCCGGTCTTGACCACGGATTGGATCAGAGTCTCTTCATCCAGCGGGGTCAGGGTACGCGGGTCAACCACCTCGGCGCTGATGCCTTCAGCAGCCAATTTCTCGGCCGCGGCCAGCGCCGGGTGGATCATGCGCGAGATGGCGATCAGGCTGACGTCCGTGCCCTGGCGCTTGATATCGGCTTTGCCAAATGGGATCGTGTACTCTTCCTCCGGGACCGGCCCCTTGACCTTGGCGTACATGACCTTGTCCTCGAAGAAAACCACCGGGTTGGGCTCTCGCAGGGCGGTCTTGAGCAGACCCTTGGCATCGTAAGGCGTGGAGGGGACCACCACCTTCAGTCCGGGGACGTGTGCCATCCAGGCATGCCAGGACTGCGAGTGCTGTCCGCCAGACGAGCGCCCACCGCCCATGGTGGCGCGGATGGTTATAGGGACTTCCACCTGGCCACCGGTCATGTAGCGCATCTTGGCTGCCTGGTTGACAATCTGGTCCATGACCAGGGTGATAAAATCGCCGAACATCAGCTCAGCGACGGGGTGCATGCCGGTCATGGCCGCCCCGACTGCGAGGCCGACGTAGCCTTCCTCGCTGAGCGGGGCGTCGATGATACGCTCGGGACCGTATTTCTGGAAAAGTCCCTCGGTGCAGCGGAAAACGCCACCCCAAACGCCGACGTCCTCGCCGAGGACAAAAATACGCTCGTCGCGCGCCAGCTCTTCGTCCAGCGCTTCACGGATGGCTTGTGCAAAAGTCAGTTCACGCGAAGACATGCTCACCTGCTTCTTTCACATCGGGGAAGGGTGCCTGTTGGGCAGTCGTGACAGAGGCCTGCACCCGGGTCAGAACCTCGTCGTGCATGGCCTCAATGTCGGCCGGGGAGATGACCTTGTGCTCGAGAAGTATATTCTCGAAACGCGGGAGGGGGTCTTTTGCCTTCCACTCGGCGATCTCCTCCTTTGAGCGATAGCCCGTGCCAGGCTCGCCGACGTGGTGGCCGCCGTAGCGGAAGGTGTTGCAGATCAGGGTGGCCGGTCCCTTGCCTTTGCGGGCAGCTCCGACCAGCTCATGGGCGGCCTGGTAAACTGCCAGAACATCGTTGCCGTCCACTTCCAGGCTCTTCATTCCCATGGCCCGGGCGCGCGCCCCCAGGCCTTCTCCGGCAGTTAGTTTTTTAAAGTGGGTGAACTCGGTGTACTGGTTGTTCTCACACACGTAGATCAGGGGCAGCTTCCACAGCACGGCGATATTGGCGGTCTCATACCAGATGCCCTGGTTGATGGCACCGTCACCGAAGAAAGCCACGCTGACGCGGCCCTTGCCTTCACGCTTGGCGGTGAAGGCGCTGCCTGCAGCAATCCCGATCCCGCCGCCGACGATACCGTTGGCACCCAAGATACCCAAGGAGACGTCCGCTATGTGCATCTCGCCGCCCTTGCCGCGACAGTAGCCAGTCACCCGGCCCATCACCTCGGCCATCATCGGCTCCACCCGTCCGCCCTTGGCAATAATATGACCGTGGCCGCGGTGTGTGCTGGTGATGGTGTCGTCGGGGTGCAGGGTAGCACACACACCCACGGGAGTGGCTTCTTGGCCATCCGACAGGTGCGCCAAGCCAGGCATCAGGCCCTTGCGGTAAACGTCGAAAACAATCTCTTCGAATATACGTATGGTCAACATCTTCCGGTACATCTCGAGCAGTTCTCCAGGAGGGAGAGGAAGAGTCGCAGTTGTGGTTTTTTGAGCAGTCATAAACGTTTCAACTCCTTCAGGCTTCGGCCCAGGTGCGCCGGACGTAGCTGGCAGCGGCTTCGACCCCCGGGCGACCCTGGTTGGAAGCTTCTTCCATGCAGATCCAGCCGTCCCAGCCGCTTAATTTGAGGTGATGAAAAAGTTCCCGGAAAGGAGTCACCCCGGTTCCCAGCAGAACATGGTTGAGCTGGCCGCGCTTGGAAGTATCGGCGGCATGCACACTAACCACGCGCCTGAGTACCTGGTCAAGAAAGACGACCGGATCAGCGGCGAATGCGGTGGCGTTGCCGGTGTCGAAATTGACCCCCAGGAGGGGGGATGAGACCCGGGACAGGATCTCCAGGAAAATCTCGGGGGGTTGGGAAAAATCGGTGTATGCCCAGGCACCCGGTTTGGCGTGATTCTCGTAGGCCAGCTTGACGCCCAGGTTCCCGGCTGTGTCGACCAAGCGGGAAAGGCTTTCAGCGGCCCAATTGATCCCGTCTTTGACGGAAGTCTCGGGGTGCGCCTGACCGGCTGTGACGCGGATGAAAAGCGCTCCCATGGCGGCAGCCAGGTGGACAGCCTGGACCTCCTGGTCTAGTTCCCTGGCGCGGTGCTGCGGGTCAGGATGGGTGAAATCGGGATAGGTGGTGAGCATGGTGACGCTCATCCCTACATCTTTGACCTGGTAGCGGATGGCCTCGGCGGCCTTCACGGTCAACTCAGGCAGGAACAAGATGCTCAAGTCCACAGCGTCGAGATTGAGCGAGGCGCCCATGCGCGCCCAGTCAGCCACGGTCAATTTTCCGGCAGTGATATCGGCGAAGAAGGAGACCGGCAGACAGCTCAGCTTCATGCGATTGCTTTCATCAGGTGTGTCATGTGATCAATGGTTTGGCGTCCAGCTGTATCGGGATCGGGCTTGCCAAGCAGTTCAGCGGAAAGCCAGCCGGTGTATCCGATAGCGCGCAGGGTGCGCAGGATAGCGTCGAAATCGATCAGGCCTTTCCCGGGCGGCAGGCGGTTGTTATCGCCCAAGTGGATGTGGAAAAGTTTTTGAGCGGCCATGGCCTGACGGAAGGGCTCGGTCCAGGAGGCTTCTTCAATGTTAACGTGGAAGGTGTCCACCAGCAAACCGACGGCAGGGTGGTTCAGCTCCTTCAAAAAAGCCAGGCCCTGCTCGACATTATTGAGCAGGTCACCCTCGAAACGGTTGAGAGGCTCGAGGGCGATCTCCACGCCGTAACCGGCGGCAAAATCACCAGCCTGATGCAGGATCCCGGCCAGTTGATGCAACGACCGTTCCTTGTTTTCAACGGACCGGCCGCGGAAGCTGCCTATTGTGACGACCTGCGAGCCCAGGGCGGCAGCGAGGGCAATCAACTCATTCAGTCGCTTGCGAGCCAGGGCAGCGTTGGACGGATCTGGATTCAACAGGGTGAGCTTGGCAGCAAAGGCCATACCCCCGCTGGCGACAGCTGCCGCTAGTAGGTCATGTTGGTTTAGCTGGTCCCGCAAAGCAGGCACGTCCAGCGAGGCCGGTTCGGTGGTGATGAATTCGACCCCATTGGCTCCCATGCGGGCGGCCTTTTGAAGTTTTTCTTCCAGTGTTCCGGAAAGGAGCGCCACCGGCACCGGTACCGGGACTTCCGGAGTCTGGATGGTGAGGGCAAGTCTCATGGCCGCCCAATCACTTCACACCGAGGGCAGATTCGACCTCGGAGAGGGATTCGTCAAGGATACCTAAAATCACGTCGATCTCGGCAGGATTAATCACCAGCGGTGGTGCCATCAGCACCATGTCACCCAAGACACCCTCAATCGAACCGGTACACGGGTAGGTGACCAGGCCCCTTTTTAGGGCAGCCCTTTCCAGCAGAACCGAAGCGTGTTCTTGGGGATCGAAAGGCTCTTTGGTGGCACGCACTTTCACCAGCTCGAACCCGACCATCAGGCCCTTGCCGCGTACGTCGCCCAAGCTGGGGTGCCGATCCATCAGCCTGCGCAGCCCAACCTGGAACTGCTCGCCGCGCTCCTGTGAGTTCTCGGGAAGCTTGTGGTCAAGGATGTAATGAATGACCACTTGGGCGGCGGCGCAGGAAACGGGGTTGGCATTGAGAGTATGCCCAGCCTTGAAGGGGGAATGCTCCTTTTCCAGAACGGACCAGATCTCGTCGCGGGCGATGATCGCGGAGAGGGGGGTATACCCAGCGGTCATACCTTTGGCGGTGGCGATGATATCGGGGGTGACGTCCCAGTGATCGATGCTCCAAAGGGCGCCAGTGCGGCCCCAGCCAGTCATGACCTCGTCGTCGATGAACAGGATGTTGTATTTATTACAGATCTCGCGGATGATCTGGAAGTAACCGTCCGGGGCGGGGGCACAGGCGAGGGCGGCGCCCACAACCGGCTCGGAGATGAAAGCCGCCACGTTATCCGGATTCTGCTGACGGACCGCCGTCTCGAGCGAGCGGGCACACAGCAGGTTGCAGGAAGGGAATGCCTTTTCGAAGGGGCAGCGGTAGCAGAAGGCTGGGGGGATGTGCGGAGAGTCGACGTACATGGGCTGGAATATACTGCGCCGGGCGGTAATTCCTGAAAAGCCTGCCACCGAGATTGTGTTACCGTGGAAGGCCTGCCAGCGGGAGATGATCTGGTATTTGGAGGGCTTGCCGCTGACAACCCAGTACTGGCGGGCCAGTCGAACAGCGTCGTCGGTAGCGTCAGTCCCGGTGCAGGTGACCCACACCCGGCTCTTGTCCTTCAATTCCCCGGGGGCTAGGCTGACGACCAGGTCGGACAGGTCGAGGAAGGGCTGGTTAGTAAAGGCATGCGCCGGGTAGAAGGAGAATTGCCTCGCTTGTTCGGCCATGGCCAGAGAGACTTCCTGAATGCCATGCCCGATAGTAGTGACAACAGACGAACCACCTGAACCATCGATGTAGCGCTTTCCGTCGCGGTCGTAAAGGTAGATCCCTTCGGCGCGCTCGATGACCGGGAACTGGCGATCCCAATCGCGATGAACGGCATGAACGTTCGGTTTGGTCATAAGGAGCTCCTGAATCAGGAAAAGGAGAAAAAGCGACTAAATTGCGAGAACGTTTACACATTAAAGATATCACAAGAACAAGGCAACGTCAATACATTCCTTTTTTCTAGGAATTGTCCCATGCTTGCGATAATTACTGGCGTAGATAGAATGCTTTTACGCGCCTGCAGGACTGACATTTTGCCGCTCCGGTACCAGGATTGTTGACTCTCATTAATAGATATGCTATGATATTTTTAACCTGTAATCGTTTGCACAATTTCCGGCACGTGTCGCCTGCGTGGAAGACAGCCGGGAAAGGAGAGGTGGCAGCAATGAATCAACTAAATCTGGAACGCCTGAGCGTGTTCCTCAAAGAGCTAGACCTTTCTGCAGTCCTTTTGTCCAATCCCAACAGCCTGACCTGGCTGACCGGTTATGCTGCCCCGATCGAAACCGGCCCCAACCCGTTCGAAGGCGGGCCGGCGCTGGCCTGGTATACCGACGGACAAGTGACCCTTGTGATCTCCGACACGGAAGCTGGGGCGGGCAAGGCGACTGGGGCCGGAGTGCAGGATTACATCTCGTATACGATCGAGGCGCCGGTGGCGGGGTTCCGTACCCAGACTGCTGCACTTTACGAGGTAATCCGCCAATCCAGCAGCCGGAAAGGCCGGATCGGGGCGGAGTTGAATGCCCTCCCCGCCTCGCTTCTAGAAGCCCTCCACTATGCGCTTCCCTTGGCCACGTTCCGTCCCATCGATGGACTACTCGACCCGCTGCGGGCGGTCAAAACAGAAATTGAGCTGGACCGCATCCGGGCGGCGCTGGCCTTGTGCGACCTGGCCCAGGCCGAGACGACCAAATTGATTGCCCCCGGTAAAACAGAGATCGAGGTCTGGGGGGCGTTGAAAGCCCGGCTGGAGGCCGCGGCAGGTAGGCGCCTGCCTGTGCTGGCAGACTTCGTGGCCGGGGCGCGCACGGCAGAGGTCGGCGGGCTGCCCGGGATAAACAGGATGCAAGCGGGAGACGCAGTGATCGCCGATATCGTCCCACGCCTGGACGGCTACTGGGGCGACAACGCCGGCACGCATTTCGTCGGCGAACCTACCCAGGAACTGAGCAAAATGTACCGCGTCGTGCTGGATGCCCTACGCCAGGGAGTCCAGGCGGTCAAGCCGGGAGTCAAGGCCTGTGACCTGGATAAGATGCTGCGCGACCTGATCCGCGACCAGGGCTACCCTGTCTACCCGCACCATTCGGGGCATGGGATCGGCACCAGCTACCACGAGGAGCCGCGCATCGTTCCATACAACCAGATGCGCCTTGAAGTCGGGATGGTTATCGCCCTTGAGCCGGGCATCTATGTCCCCGCAGTCGGTGGGGTGCGTCTGGAGGACGTTGTGCTCGTGACCGGGGCCGGCTGCGAGGTACTTACCCGGCATTTGGATACGGCTGGGTAGCCATTAAAGGAGAGAATAAATATGTCAGGGCGAAAAAAGGTTGTTGTTACGGGAGCCAGCTCCGGGATCGGGGCTGCCACTGCTTTGCGCTTTGCCCAGGAAGGCTGGGACGTGTGCCTGACCGCCCGCCGCGAGAAAGAATTGCGAGAGCTGGTCGACCGCTTCCCCACCGGCGAGCACCTGGTGTGCCCCGGCGACTACAGCGATCCTGGGACGGTGGCGCTGGTCGACCGGTCGATCAGGGAAAAGTGGGGCCGGTTGGATGCCCTGGCCAATGTCGCCGGGGTGTATTTCGGTTCGCATCCGATCGACTCTCCTCTGGAGGAGTGGCGCAAATCGCTTGACATCATGATCAATGGAGCTGTTTATATGACGCGCATGTGCGTGCCCTGGATGACCGGCGGGGGGCGGGTGATCCACTGCACTTCGATCCACGGAGAACGGGCGGAAGCCGGGTCGAGCAGCTACAGCATGGCAAAAGCGGCCATCAACCAGTACTGCCGCGCCCTGGCCCTTGAGCTGGCTTCGAAGAACATCCTGGTTAACGCGGTTGCCCCTGGTTTTATCCGCACCCCAATGAGTATGGTAAACGGCGTCAGTGAGCTGGACACGGAATGGTTCAAACAGAACTACGTCGTCGGGAACCACCTGGCGTTGCGCCGGGCTGGCCTTCCAGAGGAAGTGGCTGGGGTGTTCTTCTTTCTGGCTGGACCGGATGCCTCGTACATCACCGGACAGGTGATCACGGTTGACGGCGGTTTGACGATCACCTTCTGATCCGGCTCTCCAACGGGAACTGACCGCAGGGCCACTGCGGTCCCGGCAATGGTTCCCCCGGGATACGATCCCCCTTCGATTGGGCAACTATATGCTGATCAAAGACCAACATTGCGGTCAGGTAGCCTTATGGCTGGAGAATGAAGCTCTGCGCGTCGGTGTGCTGCCTGAAAAGGGTGCCGATATTTTTGAGCTTATCTACCGGCCGAGCGGCATCCAGCTGCTCATGGAAACCCCCGCGGGATTGAAACCACCCGGGGATAAGCCGCCTGCCGAGTTCCTGGATAATTACGAGGGCGGCTGGCAAGAACTTTTTCCAAACCATGGGGATGCCTGTGAGTTCCGCGGCCAGTCAATTCCCATGCACGGGGAAGTAGCTTTATACCCCTGGGAAGTTCAGGTACTGCAAGACAATGCACAGGAAACCACCATCCATCTGCAAGTGCGCTGCAAAAAAACGCCATTTCTCCTGGAGCGGACAATGCGGTTGCGGGCGGGTGAAGCCAGGTTGGAAATCCAGAGCAGGGTGACCAACGAATCGGATCAACCCTGTGAGTTTGTCTGGGGACACCATGTGACCTTGGGGGAGGCTTTCCTGAACGGGGACAGCCGGGTGGAGATTCCGGCCAGGACGGTCCAGACTCCGGTCGTGATCTACGAAACCCGCACGGCCCGGTTGGCAGCCGGCCAAACCAGCCCCTGGCCAAAGGTGCAGGGACAAAATGGCGAAACCATCGATTTGCAGTTGATCCCGGGGAGACAGGCACATTCGCACGACGATGCATTCCTGACCGGTCTCGAGCGCGGGCATTATACAGTGGTAAGCCCGCACCATGGGCTGCGTTTCTCCCTGGATTGGGACGAAAAACTCTTCCCCTGGATCGTGCTGTGGCAGCCTTACGGGGGGGCCGATCTGCCGCCGTTGACCGGCCTGTACGGGGTCGGGATTGAACCCTGGGTTTCGCGGTATTCCCTGGCAGAGGCGATCGAAAAGGGCGAGGCGCGCTCCCTGGCCGGCGGGCAAAGCCTGGAAACCAAGCTGAACGTTTCAGTCACCCGTTCATAGTCGGGTCGGACGACCAGCGCGTTGCTGGAACGCCAACGCCATTTTATCAATCTCGGCCTCCTGCTGCGGGGAGAGCGGCCGGGGATGGTGCTCGGCCAAGAGCTTGCGGGCTTGCGCATTGGCGCGCTGACGCATATCCTTTCCCCCGGTGGTACGTTGCCATTCTTCCCATTCCAGGCGATTTGTCAGAGCCGGCTGCCATTGCACACACCGGTAGTTGTGTAGGGTGTACGCCTGGTTAAGGAACTGCCCGCCAGGACCTGCCTTATGGATCTGGTCCAGACCAATGGTTTCGGGGGTGACCAGGATTCCTTCTGCCACGCGAAAAATGGCGCTGAAGATTTCGTTGTCGATGACCGCCTGCTCGTAGCTGGAAGTGAGCAACTGGTTCATCATCCCAAAGGCTAGGCAGAAAAAGTTGACCCCCGCCAGGGTCATCGGAAGAGCCTGAAGGGTGCGTTCGTACCCAGCCTGGGCGTCCGGCAGGCAGGCATCCAGCCCGCCCCCTCCATGAAAGGGTAGACGATAGAAGTGGGCCATCTGGGCGGTGGCGCAGTGCAGCAGGACCATCTCGGGAGAGGCGGAGACGTAGGCTCCGGTGCGCAGATTGAATCCGCCGGAGGCGACCGAAAATATGCAGGGCAGCCCCGGACGAACCAACTGCGCCAGGACCAGGCTGGCTAGTACGTTGGCAGTGTGCTCGACCAGCGCCCCGGCAATGGTGATTGGCGCTGTGGCGCCCATCATGTTGGTCGCTTCCAGCCAGAGCGGAATCCCGAAGCGGGCACATGCAAGGATCTCCTGGACCCGCTCAGCCGGATGCACCAGGGGGGAGACCAGGCAGACGACCATGCTGAAACAGGGCTTTTCACTGACCGCCTGGGTGCTGCCCTGGACGACGGCGGCAATTTCAACCTGATCCTGCACGCTCGCTTCTCCCAAACCCTGCGAATAATAGTGTTTTCTGGTGTTTTTGAGGATTGTCGATAACAGGATGCGATCAAAACCAGCTTGGGGAATATCCTGGGGGACCACCATGGCATGCATGATGTTGGCATTCTCCAGGCCGTCGATCAGGCGGGTGAAATCGGCCAGATCCTGCAGGGTGGCTCGACGGTGCCGGCCTTCCAAGTCCAGAACGTTGAGGGCGGAGGAACCGGCAATCGTGTACACATCTTCCAGGGTGACCTGGATTTCATTTTCGGGCCCTGAGCCATAAAGGCTGAAAGAAGCCGGTGCGGTTTGCAATGCCCGGTCCAAGACTTGCTCGGGAATGTGTACAATCTGGGAGGTGAAATCCACGCGACAGCCAGCGCCGGAATAGATTTCCAAGGCAGGGCGCCATTCGACGCGCACCCCTGTTTTCCAGAGCACCCTCAGGACCGCCTGGTGGAGGCTCTGGATCTGAGGCTGGCTGAGAAATTGGAGCGGGGAGACAAGGTTGGGACGCATAGTCAGGCTTTCATCGATTAGAATTTTGGTTTAGATTTTGATTCTATCTCATCCGCGAAAAAACTGAATGAACCATTCGAACATCTGATCAACAATGAGGCCTCTTTACACCAGGTGGAAGTGTGAGCAGCTTTCCCAAGCAGACTTTGGGAGTCCGAGGAGGAACGCAGAAGGCCGGGGAACGAGACAGGGACTAAAAATAAACAAGGTTTCTATGAACCAAAGCCCAGTGGGAGAGCATGGGCCGACTATAATCGAATCCCTGCTTGACAATGCAATCGATTAATGCTACCATATTTATGTAAACGTTCTCGCATTTTTGACAATCTGATATTCTTTGCCAAGGCGGTATTTAGACCTAAGTGGTTAATCGATATTCCGAGAATGTCCTTATAAGATCTGGTCTGACAACTTCATCTATGAGGACATTTTTTCTTTCATCACATGAAAACTCATCCTAATAAGCAACCATTGATAGGAGGTGTTTCGGGAAGAGATCGACTTTCGTCGGCAAAGAATTTTACTATTTCTTGACACAACCATCTAATCCAGTTGATTTGAGGAGAAAAGAGCAATGAAGAATACAGTAAGGATCGTATCCGTCCTGGTCTTTTTTGCTTTAGTGTTGACCAGTTGTGCACCGGCCGTAACTCCAGCACCGCCCACAGCCGCACCCGGCACGGCAGTACCTACCACCGGGGAGAAAATTCATTTAGTAATCTGGTGGTGGGGTGAGCAAGAAGCCCCTGGCGCTCAGAAGTGGATGGACGACACAGTTACAGCTTACGAGGCCCTCCATCCCAATGTGACCATAGAAACCGTGCTTCAATCGACAGATAGCCTGATCCCGTCTTTTACATCCGCTGCTGCAGCCAAGTCCGGCCCGGATATCCAATACTTCTGGGGCGGCGTCTGGACCTTGGAGAACGCTTGGAGCGGTGCCATCATCCCGCTGGATAACCTAATCCCGGCTTCGGAAATGTCACATTACATCAACAATTTCGAGCGCTCCTATGACGGGAAGCAGTATGGGATTGGTTGGTACCTATCCGGCAACCCCATGGTCTACAATCCCAAACTCTTCCAGCAGGCAGGGTTGGATCCCCAGAATCCTCCGAAGACGTGGGAGGACCTGAAGACAGCCTGCACGAAGCTGAATGCCATCGGTATTGTGCCTATCTCCGGAGGGATGAAGGACGGCTGGTTCGGCGGTTGGCTGTTTTCCATTCTGGCTCGTCAGTCCCATGAAACCTACAAGGAATTCATGGCTGCCTCCGTCGGCAACGCGAAATTCACTGATCCCCAGTTTTCTGAATGGTGGTCCCGCCTGGCTGAGCTGAAAGATGCTGGCTGCTGGAACAGTGACATCAATTCAGTTGATTACCAGCAAGGCCAGGACATGTTCGTCCAAGGCAAGTCGGCCATGCTTTTCAGCAACGATACCTTCCTAAAGGGTTTCGCAGCCACACCCGGCTTCGGTTGGGATTCGATGGCTGTCATGATGGTACCGAAGTGGGGAACCGGAAAAATGGCTGACGAGTATGTCACCACCGCCCAAGGCTGGGGCATCACTTCCTGGTCCAAATACCCGCAACAGGATGCCGACTTCCTGATGTTCATGCACACCACCGACCGGCTGAATGCCTGGTTTGCGGACACGGGTGTATTCCCGGCTGACGACCGCATGGATACCAGCCAGATCACGCAACCAATCCTGAAGCAAATCTACACGTGGGATTCTACGATCGCTGGAGCCAACCTGGAAAACTTCATTCCCAGCCAGTTAGATAACGATTCCAACATGACTGGTGTCCAACTACTCTTCTCGGGTGACAAGAACCCCACCGAGCTAGCTCAATTGGCTGAGGACACCATTACCAAATGGCGCACCCAGAACCCGGATGAGGTCACCAACTTCCTCACCTGGTCGAAATAGACTTTCCTGACTTTCTCAAATAAGGGTGGACTGGTTGCGACCTTGCGTTGCGACTAGTCCACCTCAGGTATCTGAGCTTATGCGTGCTAATAAAATCGAACCTTTTCTTTTCATCGCGCCAGCGCTAGCCGTGCTCCTGCTCGTTTTTGGCTACCCCATTTACCGCCTGGTAGTCCTGAGCCTGCAAACCACGACCCAGGGGAAGCAGGCTTTTGTTGGTTTAAGCAACTACCAGATCATCTTTCAGGACGATGTTTTTACCCTGGCGGTCCGGCATAATGCAACCCTTTTGATCTGTGTTCCGATCATGGTGATCGCCGCCCTCTTCCTAGCGGTCCTTTTATTCGAGCGCATCCGCGGCTGGCAGTTCTACCGCACGACCCTTTTTCTGCCTTATCTTCTGCCAATTACGGTCGTTGGCCTGGTCTTTTCGTACATTTTCCAATTGAGCGGGGTATTGAACGATATTTTGAACGGGTTAGGTCTAAAGTTCCTGGCTCTGGATTGGCTGGGAAGCACGAAATTGGCTCTGCCGACCTTGATGTTCGTGATCATCTGGAAGGAAATGGGATTCGGGGTTGTCCTTTTCCTGGCAAGATTGATGTCCGTAGAAGAGGAATTGTATGACGCTGCCAAGATTGACGGGGCTAACTGGTGGCAATTGCAATGGAATATAACGATCCCTCAGCTCTCGACGGTGATCGAATTCTTTACCGTTATCTCGATCGTAACAATGCTTTCATGGGTTTTTAACTATGTTTATGTCATGACCGGTGGCGGACCCGGTCACGCCACCATGGTGACAGAGCTGTATATTTACCTGATGGCATTTCAATATAACCATATGAGCCTGGCCGCCGCGGTTTCGGTCCTCTTGCTGCTGGTCACGGGCATCTTCATTTTTCTGGAGCTGTACCTGCGCGATCGATCCTCGGTTATGGAGGCATTGGGATGAAGCATCGCCTAACTCTCCGGGGCCTCTGGAACGGTTTCAGCAGGCAGATCTGGGCGGTCGGGGCGACCTTGCTCGTCCTCTTCCCGATCTATTTCATGGTCGTTTCGTCGTTTAAGACGCAGGCGGAATACATTGCCAACAAATGGGGATTGCCGCACACATTGCTCCTGGAAAACTACACCACTGCCCTGGCGGGAGGAAAGTTCTACCAACGCTTCGCCAACAGCTCAATCCTTACAGTTGGGTCGGTCACAATCTCCCTGATCATCGCCTGTCTGGCAGCCTTTGCTTTTGCACGCATGAAATTCCCCGGCAAGCGAATTCTCTTCAACCTGATTCTTTCGCTCATGGTGATCCCGCCCGTGGTCATGGTCGTGCCTCTGTTCGTCTCAATGGTCCGCTGGCAGCTGGTCAACACATACCAGGGGACGATCCTGATCTATACCGGACTCCTGCTGCCATTTTCGATCTATCTGATGACAAATTTCTTCCAGACCATACCGCATGAAATCATCGAAGCCGCGCGCATGGACGGCTGCTCCACACTGGATGTGTTCTGGAAGATCATGCTTCCCCTGGCAGCCCCGGCGGTCATCACCCTGATCGTCGTCAATGCCCTATGGGTCTGGAATGAGCTGCTCATTGCCTTGGTGTTCTTGCAAAATGATGACCTGAAAACCCTCATGGTCGGGATCTCATCTTTGCGCTCCCGTAACTATGTCAATATACCGGCAACCATGGCAGG
>CAISEG010000100.1 GCA_903884265.1 uncultured Anaerolineales bacterium
CAGGCCTGGGGGGTTCCGGGTGTTCCATCCGGGACACCCTTCGTGGTCAATTACGTTACCACCAATGCCGTCCAGCGCCAGCAGGTGAGTACCATCTTGACCGCCAGTCTGGCGCAATGCGGCCTCCAGGTCGATGTGCAGTATCTCGATGCAAATACCCTTTACGCACCCGGTCCGGGCGGGATACTATTTGGCCGAAAATTTGACCTGGCTGAGTTTGCCATGTTCAGCACGGGGATTGAAACACCCTGTGATTGGTACACAAGTTCCGAGATCCCGAACGCCGCAAACAACTGGGTGGGAACAAACGTCAGCGGATATAGCAATCCAACCTTTGATGCGGTCTGCCGGGTGTCTCAACAATCCCTTCCGGATGACCCGGCGCATGCCGCCGCATATTCCCAGGCCCAGTCCATTTTTGCGAACGACTTGCCGGTCATCCCGCTCTACTGGCGGGTCAATGCAGCTGCGGCACGTCCAGACCTGTGCCATTTCTCCCTTGACCCTACGGCGGCCAGCAACCTGTGGAATATAGAGGCCATTGACAGCGGTTTGGGGTGTCAGCCCTGATGTAGAAGCTGAGCATCGCGTGGTTTGAAGGGGGACACTTGACTTTTTGAGTTTCTTGTGTTAATCTTCCTCTAACTCTTCTGGTATTTTGCCAAAATTCCAGGAATAAAATCTTTTAAGCGAAGGAGGTGATTCTCGGGAATAGCCTCAAGTTGCCTGATTTTCTCTATTAATTCACCCTAACCTGTTCAACTAATTAATATTGGAGGAGAAAGACAATGTCTCGAAATCGCATTACGTTGGTTGTCGGCTTGATGGTGGCGTTCAGCATGATGCTGGCCTCCTGCTCCCCGGCGACCACTACCCCCCCCGCTATCGCGACCATCCCGCCGACTGCAGTTCCTACTGCTGCTCCGGCCCGCCACGGTGGCTTCCTGGACCAGATCGTCTTCTCGGTTGTGTCGAGCGATTCTGCTGTGACACAGATCCAGGCTGGCGCGATTGACACGTTTGCATATGCCCTGAGCTCGGCTCAACTGGCGGCTATTCAGGCGTCCGGGTTGAAATATGCATCTGTCCTTGGCACCTATTACACCATTATGTATAACGGTTCCACCTGCACAGATCCCAACACGTTCAACCCCTTCTCTGATCGCAAGATCCGCGAAGCCACGAACATGCTCTATGACCGCAATTACATCAACCAGGAGATCTACGCTGGTGGCGGTCTGCCCAAGTTCTTCGCCATTCAGACCAACGGTATTGACTACGCTGACCTGGCCGATGTTGCTCGCGGCCTGGAGGCCAAGTATGCCTTTAACGAAGCCCAGGCCATTGCCGACATTGCGACCGCGATGACGGCTGATGGCGCCACCATGGACGCTGCCAGTGGCAAGTGGCAATTCAAGGGCAAGCCCGTTTCAATTATCTTCCTCATCCGCCGCGACGGTGATGGTACCCGCTTACCGATGGGTCACTATGTTACCGCTCAGTTGGAAAAGGCTGGTTTCACTGTCGATGCACAGGAAAAGAAGTCTTCTGAGGCTGGTCCCATCTGGCAGCGCACCTCTGTTGAGTGCCAGTGGAATGTCTACACCGCCGGCTGGATTAACTCCGGTCTTTCCCGCGATGATAAAGGCCAGTTCCAGCAGATGTATCTGCCCGACAGCATCCAGGGCATTCAGCCCTTCCTGTCGAACAACCCCGATCCCGTCTATCAGCAAGTGGGCGACGATCTTGCCAACTCCAAATTCACCACCCTCCAGGCGCGTCATGATCTGATGGTGCAGGCCCTGACCCTCAGCATGCAGGACTCCCTCCAGGTGATGATCATCGATACTCGCAGCTTCGCACCTTACCAGACCACCGTGCAGATCTCTGCCAACCTGGCCGGTGGTATTGAAACCGCCCCGATCGCTTTCTACACTGCTCGCTTTGTCGGGCAGGAAGGCGGGACGTTGAAGTGGGGCGAGTCCGACCTCTTCTCTGAGCCGTGGAACCCGATCGCCGGCAGTAACTGGGCCTGGGACCAGGGTGCACAGGCTGCCATAACCGGGGCTGCCTTTATGGCCGACCCATACACCGGTCTGCAGTGGCCGCTGCGCGCCGAGAAAGCCGAATTGACCGTACAGACCGGCCTGCCGATCTTTAAGTCGCTCGACTGGATCACCCTCACCACCGCTGACAGCATCCCTGTCCCGGCGGATGCCTGGGTTGACTGGAATGCCACCACGCAGACGTTTGTTGCTGCTGGCGATGGCATTACCGCCAAGACCAAGAGCGTCGTATACTACCCGGCCGACATGTTTGACACGGTCACCTGGCACGACGGAAACAAGATCTCGGTTGCCGACTTTGTCATGGGCATGATCATGGCCTTTGACCGCGCCAAGCCGGAAAGTGCCATTTACGACGAGCAGGCTGTTCCTTACTTCGAATCCTTCATGTCGTCCTTCAAGGGCGTCAAGATCGTTTCGACCAGCCCGCTTGTGATCGAAACCTACTCCGATAACTACCTCCCGGATGCTGAACTGGATGTCACCTCCTGGTGGCCGGGAAATGTTACCTACGGTTATGGTGAGTCCCCCTGGCAGGTGATTGCAGTTGCCAACCTGGCCGAAGCTGCCGGCGAAACCGCCTATTCAGCTGACAAGTCAACCGCCAAGACCATCGAACAGACCAGCTTTGTCGGTGGCCCGACCCTGGCCATCCTGGCCAAGTACCTGGACCAGGCCATCGCCGCCAATACCATCCCGTATGCCCCCACCATGGGGACCTACCTCACCGCGGCCGAGGCCACTGCCCGCTATGCCTCCCTCAAGACTTGGTATGCTGATCGTGGTCATTTCGTGATCGGCACAGGCCCGTACTTCCTGTACAAGGCCTTCCTGACTGAGAAGTCCCTCATCCTGCAGAACTACACCGGTTACCCGGATCCTGCGGACCGCTGGAGCAACTTTGCCGAACCTCACATTGCCGTCGTCGATATTACCGGACCTGCTGGTGCGGTGAAGATTGGTGACCCGGCGACCTTCGATGTTGCGGTGACCTTCAATGGTCAACCGTACGCTTCCACCGACCTCAAGATGGTGAAGTACATCCTCTACGATGCCACTGGTGCCGTCGTGAAATCCGATGTCGCCACATTGGTCTCGGAAGGGAACTACCAGGTCGTTCTCCCAGGTGATGTTACTGCCGCACTCGCTGCCGGCTCCAACAAGCTCGAGGTTGCTGTTGTATCCAACCTTGTGGCTGTTCCGACCTTCCAGTCGGTTCAGTTCGTCACCGCTCCGTAAGATTGGATCGTTGATGTAAACTGATGTATTAAAAAATAGGGGCAAGGGCATCTACCCTTGCCCCTATTTATCAAAGTTTTTGTGAGGAAAATATGGAAGCTGGTTCCCAGGCTGGTTCCCCGATCGTCAAAAAATCATTTGCCTCCAGCACGTTCATGCGTGTGATTAAATACACCGGTGTTAGATTGGTGGTTCTTTTTATCACCGTTGTGATCGCCATCTATTTGACCATCCTGATCGCCAACATGGGGGGCTACGTGGATACGATGATGCGATCCGAGATTGAATATAACGTCACACAGGTGGTTGCCACCAATCCTGCCAATCGGAACATGACCTCGGAACAGAAGAAGTTGATGACGGAGCAATTGATCAGCCTGGAGATAAAACGACGTCATTTGGACCAGCCGCTGGCTTTGCGCAATGCCACCTACCTTGTTGATGCTTTGACCCTTAACCTGGGGCATGCCACCAACATGGTCAGCGACACCGGCTCGAGAACGGTGCGCCTCATCCTTCTGGAGCGTTTGCCTGCCACCCTCTTGCTGATGGGCACAGCCGAACTTTTTCTTTTCTTCAGCAGCCTTTTTTTGGCGCTTACCCTTTCCCGGCAGTACGGCAGTTTCTGGGACAAGTTTGTCATCGCAATGACCCCCACTTCTTCTGCGCCGGGATGGTTTTATGGCATCTTTATGATATTGATCTTTGCGGCAATCCTGAAAATCATGCCGTTTAGCGGACTTGTTTCCACACCGCCCCCGGCGAATCCGGTGCTATATGCCCTCAGCGTCTTGCAGCACCTCGCCCTGCCAGCCTTTTCGCTCTTTTTCAGCGGTTTCTTCCTGAGTATCTACGGTTGGCGGACGTTCTTCCTCATCTATTCCAGCGAAGATTACGTGGACATGGCCAAGGCCAAGGGCTTGACCTCGCGCGATATCGAGCGCCGTTATATTTTGCGCCCGACCCTGCCGAACATCATTACCAACTTTGCCCTCACGCTGCTCGGGGTCTGGGGTGGTGCGATCGTTACCGAGACCATCTTCATCTGGCCGGGACTCGGGCGGATGTTTTACACGGCTATCGGGGCTTATGACATTCCGGTGATCGTCGGTGATACCATCATTTATGCTTACCTGCTGGCGATCACCGTCTTTTTCCTTGAAGTGGTTTATGTCCTGGTCGATCCCAGGGTCAAAATTGGTGGTGGCGGGAGTCAATCATGAAAGCCTTAAAAAATTCCTTGCGGGAACTCTTGCGCTATCCTTCTGCAGTAGCCGGTTTGGCCTCTGTTCTATTCTTTGTGATCCTGGCTATTTACGCCATGATCTCCATCCCTTATAGCAAAGCCATTGAACTCTGGCGCGGCGGCGAAGATATCTGGTATGCAAATCCGAAATTTGCGCCGCCCGCCTGGATCAACTTCTTCCGGGCGAAGAAATTACCGGTGTCCTTCCATGTCAACAGTGCTGACGGCGCGATGGAGAAAGTGGTCACTCCCGGGTCCGCCGACACCTCTACCATAAAACTTTCGTACACTTTCGATTTTGAGGCGGACGATTATCCGCAGGAGATCATGGTGTACTTTACGGATGCCTATAAAGAAAAGTTACCCTTTGTCTCCATCTCCATCATTACTCCCGACGGACGGGAGATCCGGGTTGCCGATACAGCCGTTGGCCCTCAACAGACCGTCCGCTTCTCTCAACAGGACCGGCTGGTCAACCGCTATGGCGGTGGACAACAACAGTATGTCATGCGTGGGTTATTCTCGGACCCGAAGATTGAAACCCCTACGCCTTTGAAAGGCAAGTATCAACTGGTGATCACCGGTACCACCTTTGAAGCCGGGTCGAATATCGATGCCAATTTTGTCTTCCATGGCTTGGTGTATGGCCTGGCCGGGACGGATATGTACCGCCGTGACTTGATGGTTGCTTTGTTATGGGGAACGCCGATCGCCCTTGCTTTCGGGTTGCTTGCCTCCCTGGGTATCTCGATCACCACGCTGGTCATCGCTGCCGTTGGCGCGTGGTACGGCGGGTGGGTGGATGAGATAATCCAGCGCATCACCGAAGTCAATATGGTGCTGCCATTCCTGCCGATCTTGATCATGATCGGCACATTCTTCAACCGCAGCATCTGGACGATCCTGGGCGCCACCATTCTCTTGAGCATTTTTGGCGGGGGTATCAAAGCAAACCGGGCCATCTTTATGCAGTTGCGCGAGTCACCCTATATTGAAGCGGCCCGTGCGTATGGGGCCAGCAACATGCGGATTATCTTTCAATACATGATTCCGCGCATGATCCCGTTGTTGATCCCCCAATTGGTGTCCGGTGTGGCGAGTTTTGTCTTTCTGGAAGCGACTCTGGCTGTGCTGGGCCTGGGCGACCCGACCCTGCCGACCTGGGGTAAGATCATCAACGATGCGGAGACGAACGGTGCACTCTATAAGGGCTACTACTACTGGATCCTGGAGCCTGCGGTGTTGTTGATGGCCACCGGGTTCGGGTTTGCACTCCTGGGCTTCGCGCTGGATCGTGTCTTTAATCCCCGGCTGAGAGGAATGTAGCAATTATGGCAGATAAGAAATTGTTACGTGTCAAAGATCTGGTACTCCACTTCCGCACTGTGCATGGGCCGGTGCAGGCGGTGGATGGAGTCAACTTAAGTTTGGATTACAACCGGGCAGTGGTGGTGCTGGGCGAGAGCGGTTGTGGAAAGACCACCCTGGCAAAAGCCATCCTGCGATTACTGCCGAGGAATGTGGAGAGCTACACAGGCGAGGTCATCCTGGCCGGAAAAGATGTGATGCCGATGGGGGATGAAGAGTTCCGCCTGAATGTGCGTTGGGCCGCGATCTCGATGGTGCCTCAAGCCGCCATGAACGCCTTGAACCCGGTCCTGAGGGTGGGTGAACAGATCCTGGAACCGGCCATCATCCATCTTGGGATGAAAAAGGGAGACGCGCTTCAATTGGCGCTGAAGATGTTCCAGCACGTTGGAGTGCCGGCGGATTTCATCAGCCGTTACCCGTTTGAGTTGAGCGGCGGCATGCGCCAGCGGGTGGCGATTGCG
>CAISEG010000101.1 GCA_903884265.1 uncultured Anaerolineales bacterium
AAGTGTCGAAGATGGGCAAGGGCGAATGCGCAAATTCATGCCAGATATCCTTATACAGTAAGAATTGATTTCACTGATTTCTTTCCCTCAATCAGGCCTCAAGATCTTTTTCTAGCAATAGAGACCCACTTCGGTAAAGGAAAGCTTACTGATGAAAATTTGGAGCTTTTAAGGAAGGCTCTTTTTATCTCTCTACATGGAAAGCAATCCTTAGCAATTGGTGCTCCATCTTCTCCATTGATTAGCAATGCTGTTATGCATCAGCTTGATGTCAAGGGTCATGATATTCCCCACCCTGGGGTCACGAAGATTCCCCACCCCGCCTGCAAAGAACAAGTTCATTCTCGGGGGGTTATCCACACGGCCTGCCGGGGGGTCATCAAGAACCAGCCCGAAGGGCCTTGTGGGTAACCCCCCTCGGTAATTTGGCTCCGAGAGTTCTTCTTCGGGCGACGCTCGTTTGGAAAGCGATAGGGCGATCTGTTCGCCGTGAGGGGGGTATCCCAGGCACCACCCCGTCGGAGAAAACGCGTCTACGACAATCTTCCGAGCTCGGTTTGCCTGATTGAGAGCGTTCAAGGGGTGGCGTCCCCAAGGGAGCGGTTTCCGGTCCCCATGACTTCACGTCGGTATGACCTGCCCTTAGTCGTGATGATCTTGATGGCCGAGGAGACCAACCGGTCGAGAATCGCTCCGCCGACCACCGTGTCAGGGAAGATGGCGTACCAATCTTCGGGAGGGCGGTTGGATGTGAAGATGGTGGAAGCCCGCCCGAGTCTTTCCTCAGCCAACAGGTAGAGCAACTCCGCTTCACGCTGGTCGAGCTTTCGGAAGGCGAAATCGTCAAGGATGAGCAGATCCACAGCAACAGCCCGCCGCAGGATACGCTCGGCTCGTTCAGAGCTGTCGGATTGGAGTTCGGCGAGCAGTTTTTGGGTGGTGCGGAACAGCACCTGGTGACCGCACCGAGCCGCTTGGTGCCCGATGGCTTTCACCGCGTGGGTCTTGCCGATGCCCGGAGGCCCGCCGATAACCAGGTTCTGCTTCTGGCTGATGAAATGACAGGTTGCCAGGTCCCGCAGCATCGAGGCCGGCAGCGCCTCCTCGTTGAAGCGGTAATCGAAGTCCTCGAATGACTTCTGCACTCCGAAGCCGGCCGCCTTCAAGCGCTTGCTCAGCATGTTGTCTTCTCGATTGACCAGCTCGTCCTGGACAAGCAGAGAGAGAAACTCCAGGTGACCGAGGTTATTGCTTTGGGCTTCGCCAAGCCTCACATCCAGGGCTTGCCAAAGCCCGGGCATCTTCAACCGTTTCAGCTGCTCCCGTAGTTGGTGACGCATCTCCATGGAACTGCCTCCTCTTTCAGTTGGTGTAATAACGGACATCGCGCACCATCTGCGCGCCGACCTCCGAGAGCGGTAATTCCTGCTGGAATGCCGGCCACTGAGCGGCGGCTTCCAACATCCGCTTCAGCGTGGCCGGAAGCACCACCGAGCGGCTCTTGGCACGCTGACAGACCTCTTCGAAATAGGGTCGCCCGTGATGGGTTGCCATGACGTCGAGCATCCCGCGGGCCCTGCGGGCGTTCAGGTATGCATGGGGCTGGAGCACCGAGGCCAGCAACTCCACGGCGACCGGCCCGTAGGTGCGCCCCTTTTCCAATATCCAGCCCGGATAGCCTCCGTTCATCATCGTTCGTACCTCCGCGGGGAAGTCCTCCGCGACCCAATAGATTCTCTGGCTATCGTTGAGCACGTACTGGCGGATGAGGCACTCGTCGTCGAAGAGCTGCAACAGCGGGGCCACGTATCGGGCCCACACTTGCCGCCCCCGCCAGGCTGGCGGAAGGGAGAAGCGCCTTTTGTTGAAGGTGAGAAACTGGTCCCCCGCATGCACGCAGACATGCTTCCACTCAGGGGCTTGAAAGCGCTCGGCGGGCAGCGCCTTCAGCGTTGTACGCTCTACCTCGAAGGCCTCCATCGGAGCCACGCCGGTGGTTCCGTGCTCCCTGCG
>CAISEG010000102.1 GCA_903884265.1 uncultured Anaerolineales bacterium
TGGGTGCTTTTATTGTACAACGAAACCCGGCATGGTTTATATACTGGGAGAATTATTCCTCTATTGTTCCTCTAAAACAACTCCGTCATCCTCGCTGTGAATTGTAGAGGCAAAGTGTTGTTACATCCCCTGGGGGTATACCATCCCGCCCCACCAAGAACCATGCAGAGGCAAAACTCACGCCTTTCAACTTACCAGTATACCCACCCGGCAGCCTTGTGACGCTTTTGAGACTCTATCCTGCTAAGATGAAGGTTGTCCAGTTCAAGGTTGCCATGATCCATTTTCGGGCAGACCAATGAGGTTGGATCCAGAGGCATTAGTTGAAGAAACTTTCGATTTTCGTTTTAATATCTGTCTTGCTGGGGTTGCTTGTGAGCTGCGGTCCCGACTCAATCGTACAAGTCAATACGCCTGTCGCGAATACACAATCCGGTACACCCGTTCCCAACGGCCAGATCAACATACCCGGTGTAAGCATCCAGGTCTATGCGCCTGGCCCGAACCCGCAGGTCAATAAAGCCGATGCACACGCTCGGGTAGCCGGTATCCTTCTGGGGATCTGGCACGGGGTCATATCGCCGGTGACGCTCGTCATGTCATTTATTAATCCGAAAGTGCAAATGTACGAAGTCCACAATGACGGGAACCAGTACGACCTCGGTTTCTTGATCGGAGTGGCAATCGTTTTCATTATTCTAGGCGCCCTCCTTGGTTCGAGCCGTCGATAACGCGGAACTCGGGATCTGGGTTATGGACATACTAGCTCGACATAGGTTATTCCGTGGCTGTTAGTAGCCATCGGCTGAGCTGCAGATTGATCTTTCATCGTGTACCTCCGCCAGCAGGTTATCCGACCCTGCCAAGCCCGGACCAAATGTCGGACCCGATCTAAACGAAGTCAATTATGAAAGGAGATTTGAAGATGAAACTTACTCCTCCAAAGGTCATCACCTGGTGGGTTGCTGTTATCCTAGGTGTGCTCGCGCTCCTTGGTTATTTAAAGTCGATTGCTGTTCTTACACCATACGCGTTCTGGCTCGCTATGGCTGGGCTTGTCTTACTTGCAGTGGCAACCCTCGTTAAGGACCTTTAGCAGTTCGAGTGCGTGGGTCTTGGGTAGGAGAATCGGTCCGGGTCACCCAGGATTCCACGCACTTCTGGTTGTATCCAGATAAACACCCGAAATGCCCAATCCGCACAACTGCCCGAGGTAGGCTTCCATCAGCCGCTGGCTCAGTTTGTAGCCTCGCCAGGCAGGTTCCACATTGATAGGCAAGTGGGCGGGATAAACATCCAGGTCGACATCCGTGAACTCCCGGTGGAACAGCCCTGCCAGCAAGCTGCCGATGTAATGCAGGGAGCACCCGCCAAAATGGTACTGGCCGCGCAGGAAGTTTCCGGTCAGTCGCGGGATGGTCGCTCTCCGCAGCCTGGGATTGTGCAAGCGGGTGTCGGCGCAGCCGGTGAGAAAGCCGACCACCTCCCCGTCCGCCCAGGCTACCTAGGCGTGCTCCGGTTCCAGGTCGGTGTAATAGGCGTAGAAGGCCTCCAGGAACACGTTTCGGCCTTCCATGTAGGATTTGATCGGCGCCTCGAAGAGGGCGGTATCTCCCCCGATGCAGAAGACGGCTTTCCGGTCGGTGGCTTAAAAGGGACGGGTGAGCAGGTCTGGCATAGGTTACGGTCGGTTGATATGAATCATCTGCCAGCCGGTTTCATCCTCGATCCGCCCTCCACTCACAGTATCAGCTCCCACGAAGACAGCCCAGGGATTCCCCAGGTCGGCCAGTAAAACCGTGGCGCAGGCATAGGCAGCGGAGCGGTGCAAAAGAGCCCACCCGGCTGGAGGCTTGCCCGTGCGGGCATTGAAAGCCAGGATGCCATTGTCGGTAAGGGCCTTCAGGCGCAGGACGTAAGTGACCTCGGGGATGGTATCTTCCCGCACCTGGGCGCAAAGCCTCAAATTGTCCTGCCCATCCCGGGCGGCGTGGACGGCGACCAGGTCACCGGCTGGCAGGATACTGCGGGTGGTGTAATCGCCTACAGGATCCAATTCGACCGGTGCCACAGGCTGGCCCGACGCATCCAGCCAGGTGGACGGATTGTTCGGGTCACCCAATGCGGCGGTCGCCAGGTTCGGATCCCTGACGGGAGCAAAAGTCTCATTCGCTCGCACGAAGCTATCCATCAGGCTGTGCAGCAGCGGCAACTGGGTTTTGTAAGCCTGCACCGCCTGTCCTTTGAGGGCGGTATCGGCGGGACTCAGGTCCAGGCGATACCAGTGGGGGAAGAGTGTATAAAGGACGGCAGGAGGGGTCAGGCTCTGCTGAGGCAAAAACCCGCGGATCTCCGGGTAGTCTGGCCGGTGGACGAGATAGGTCAATTCTACCGGCGTGTAGGTAGGATCGTTGTGGCGGAGCAGGGTGAGCGCCAGGCGGGTGAAAACGTTCAGCCCCCAGTGGTCAGGGTGTACATCCTGGGGATCCGGGTAAACGACCAAGTCGGGTCGGTAAGACGCAAGCATGGAACTCAGGTCAGCCAGGTAATCGGCGCCAGCGTAGACCGAGTGCGGGTCGTATGTGAGCGGATAGGGGCTTTGGGTATCGCCGCTGTAAGGCGAGCGCCAGGGATCCGTAAGTGCCCAATGATCGTTCCACAGGGCAGGGGTGCCGCGGTCGGGATAGCTCAAAAAGGTGACCTGATCGGGGGTCACGCCCAATTTGGCCAGTGCTGCCAGCGATTCCTGCTGGCGCAGTTCGCCAAAGCGGATGAAATCTGCAGGCCGGGGATAAATCTTCTTGAAATCCTGCATGGTGGCGAACAAAAAACCATCACCATTGGTGGCAATCACCACTCTCACTTGGATGCCGGCCCGCTGCGCCGCAAGGATCAAACCCGCCGAACTAAGCGTCTCATCATCGCAGTGCGGGGCGAGGATGAGCAAGCGGTGATAGCCTTTGAGCGGGAATGCCTTCAGGTCCGCAACAGGTACGCTAGGGTCGGGCAGGTTTAATTGGCGGGCCAGGAAGGCAACACCTGCCAGGATGAAGGCGATCAGGATCACCCTTCCCCAGCCTGACAGTATTTTTTTGAGGAAAACACGCATGCAGGTTTCCTTTCTGGTCAAAGGGAAATAACGATGTTCTTATTGTCCAACCAGTAGGCCACCGCCGAGATAATGCCTATCAGGAGGGTCATCTCCACCAGCACCAGCCAGAGCGGTGCGGCCTGGTAAATGGCCGCAATACCCGGCAGGAAGAAAAGGCCGATGATCAGGTAATGGAGAAAATAGAGCGTCAATGGATTTTTACCCCAGACGACCAGGAAGCGGCCCTTCCAATGGAACCGCTCTGCCAACCCGTGGAAGAGCAGGAAGAGCAGCGCACTGGCACCCAGGCTGATCAATACGTAGGAGGACGAGACCCGGTGTTTGCTGACCGGTAAAACGAAAGCCAGGCCGATCCCAACCGCCAGGACGGCCAAAGAAACCCAGGGGAAAGCCTTTTTCAAGCCTCCTTGGCCATGGAACAAGTCTGCAAGCACTGTACCGAGGATCATCATCGCCGCCCAGTTGAGCGAACCGAACAAGCCACCGTGCGGCGAGCGCAGGGTCAGGTCGAGCAGGAAATGGTCGAGAATGACTTGGTAAACCACCAGGATCCCCACCCCTATGAGGGCGCGATAGATGGACGGGAGGCGGATGACCACCAGAGTGATCAACCCGGCCATGCCGATGGCCTGCAACACGCCCCAGTCGATCCCGCTGGGATTCTCACCGACAGCCGTCTCACCCGCCGAGATAAGAGCGCCCAGTCCGATGATCGCCAGGTAACGGATGACGAACTGGGTGTAAGTCTTGAAGGCGCCATCCCGCTCCAACCGATGCCGGAACGACAGCCCATAGGTGAGACTAATGGCAAAGATAAAGAACGGGGCGATCAGGTCGATGACCGTCAGGCCAATGTCGGGAGCGTGTTTAAGGAAAGCCGGGATGAGGATCACCCCACCCATAAAGTTCGCCAGCGCCATCGTCAGGATGGCGAACCCTCTGAACTGGTCCAGGGAAGAGAGACGATTGGATTTCATGTGCAAATTATACTCACAAACAATTAAAAAGCGATGAAACTGCCGATCCTGGGCTCAAGGCATTAACATTTTATCAAAATTGGGACAATAATTATCCGTTTACATTGACATCGGTCCCTGCCTGCACTATACTATTTTTTTGTTTCGTTTCCAGACAACGAGGTTGCTTGGAAGTTCTCGCAAAGGAGTTGAGAAAAATGGAATTCAAACTTACCTACGCAACCATGTTCAACCCGCCGGAAGAACTGCACATTCGCTTTGACTCCGCACTGGCGATAGTAAAAGCCGGCCTCGGCAAAGAATATGGCATGATCATCAATAACAAGGACGTTTTTGCTGACGAAAAATTCGACGACCATTCGCCGATCAACAAGGACTGGACCCTGGCTGTGATGCAAAAGGGCAATGAAAAGCATGCCCGCCAGGCCATGGAGGCTGCCCGCAAGGCCTTCCCCGGCTGGAGCCACACCCCCTGGCAGGAACGAGTTCGCCTGCTGCGCAAAACCGCAGCTTTGATCGAAGAGCGCCTGTTCGAACTGAGTGCGGCCATGTCGTTGGAAGTGGGCAAGAACCGCATGGAATCACTGGGCGATGCGCAGGAAACCGCCGACCTGCTCAAATATAGCTGCGACCAGATGGAAGCCAACCAGGGTTACATCTTCGAAATGGGCCGAGACCCGCTGGTGGGTTTCGAATCCCGCAACGTATCGGTCCTGCGGCCTTACGGCGTCTGGTTGGTGATCAGTCCGTTCAATTTCCCCTTTGCTCTGACGGGCGGACCCACCAGCGCGGCCCTGGTGAGCGGTAACACGGTGGTGATCAAGCCCGCCACCGACACGGCCTGGATCGTGCGCCTGCTGGCGGAATGCTTTCGGGATGCCGGCCTGCCGGAAGGCGTGCTCAACTACGTCAGCGGTCCTGGCAGCACCCTGGGGAAGGCACTCGTCTCCTGCGCCGTGGACGGGGTGACTTTCACCGGGTCTTTCGACGTGGGCGTAAAGATCTATCGCGATTTCTCGACCTGCAACTGGATGCACCCGATCCTGCTTGAATTGGGTGGAAAGAACGCGGTCATCGTTTCACAGCATGCCGACCTGGATCGGGCCGCATTGGGTATCGTCCGCTCGGCGTTTGGCCTGCAGGGACAGAAATGCTCGGCGGCTTCGCGGGTCCTGGTGGAAGCGGCAGTTTTCGATGACCTGAGAGCCCGTCTCAAAGACATAACCGAAAAATTGGTCATCGGCGACCCAACCGAGCGCAGCGTCTACCTGGGACCGGTGATCAACAATTCTTCCTATAATGATTATCAGAATTTCTGCATGGAGATCTATTCTGGTGGCGGAACATTCCTGACAGGAGGCCAGGTACTGACCGAGGGTGCGTTCGCCAAGGGCTACTTCTGCCAGCCCACCTTTGTCACCGACCTTCCTTTCAGCCACCGACTGTGGAAGCACGAGATGTTCCTGCCCATCACCACCATCGGCAAGGTCAAGAATCTGGATGAGGCAATGAAAGAAGCCAACAACGTCAATTACGGCCTGACGGCAGGATTCTTTGGCAGCGAAGAGGAAAGTGGGTGGTTCTTCGACCACATTGAGTCTGGCGTGGCCTATGCCAACCGTCCACAGGGAGCCACGACCGGCGCTTGGCCGGGATTCCAGCCGTTCGGAGGTTGGAAGGCCTCCGGCTCAAGCGGTAAGAACTCCGGCGGGCGCTATTACCTGCCTTTGTACATGCACGAGCAAATCCAGACGAGGGTACGATAGAAAATTGCAGGGTGGGCTGCTCACAAATCCGTCATACCCGTTGGGTATCTCGAAGGGGAACACACCCGCTCTCCATGAAGAACAGCGGGGTTGTCTAAAAAGGCAACCGGAGAGATTGGTAAAATAAAGATTGGAAAAAGGTAGAAACAAAAAACTGGCGGTCAATTGAACTGCCAGTTTTTTTATTATAATGTAGGTTTTCTCTAGGTGGTGCCTTTAGGGGAAGATTATATGATATTTATCATATTATTTGTCATAATTAATGTTATAATCTCTATTGAGTAATGTAATTTATAAATATCACACGAAAACAATATGACCCGATTATTCTGATTTTTGTAGGAGTAGGATATATGAACGCGAAAATGATCCCTGGTCTGTTCCTTGTTCTTTTCTTATTGGTTTCTTGCAGCGGACCTGCTAAGACAGGTATCTTTACTAGCCCTACCCAAACACAGGTCTCGTTACCCACCCCGACTGCCACGCCCAACCCCATGCCTTCGGTTGTGATAGGGCCGGCAAGCGCAGCTCAGGTTGTGCAACTGGCCAGTTTCGGCGATCCATTGTTCTACCACTTGTCTTACAGCCCGGATGGGAAATGGCTGGTTGTAACCACCTCAGCCGGTGTTAAATTTTACGATGCCAGTTCTCTGGCCCCAATCCACCCGACCGCAACGGAGGCCTGGAAGGATATCCCGGTCATCTCACCGGATGGCAAGACGGTAGCGTTCCTGAAGGACTCCAAGACAATCACGCTGTTGGATGTCGCCACGGGAGCAGTGGTACAAACCTTGAGCGAGCAAACCCTTACATTTAGCGGCCTGGCCTTCTCACCAGATGGAAAGACCATGGCTACTACCCTGTCCGACAAGACTATCAAACTGTGGTCAATCACCACCGGTATGGTACTCTACACTTTGAGCGGCCATACGGATCTCGTCCTCGCGCTTGTCTTCTCGCCGGATGGGCAGACGCTTGCCTCGACGTCGTATGACAAGACGATTAAGCTGTGGAATATTTCCACCGGAAAGTTACTATATACTTTGAGCGGGCATACGGATCCAATATTTTCCGCAGTCTTTTCCGCGGATGGGAAGACCCTGGTTTCAAGTTCATATGACAAGACCATCAAAGTATGGGATGTGGCGACCGGAAAAATTTTAAACACACTTCCGCAAGCTGATAGAATTTTCGACCTGGCCATCTCACCGGATGGGAAGACGCTGGCTTCAGGTTCTTTGGACAAGACCATCACTTTGTGGGACGTCTCCACCTGGCAGGTCCTGCACATTTTGAGTGGGCATAAACTTGCGGTGAGTAGCGTAGCCTTTTCACCGGATGGAAAGATACTCGCCTCCGGGTCAGGAGATGGGACGATCAAACTTTGGGATGTGTCTACGGGGCAGGTATTACAAAGTATGGATCAGGATGCACACAACGTGGCCAGCATGGCTTACTCATCCGATGGACGGACATTGGCGAGCGGAACATTTGATGGGCTGATCAAGGTGTTGAATGTCACCACGCAAAAAGAAGTACAGACCCTGAATGCTTCCGCGCCGGGTGTGCAGAATGTGGACGGACTGGCCTTTTCTCCGGATGGCAAGACCCTGGTAAGCGGATTGAGCGATGGAAGGATCCAAATTTGGGATGCGTCCACCTGGCAGCTAAAGAGTACCATCAGCGAGCTCAAGATTGGCGTAAGCAGCCTGGCCTTCAGCCCGGATGGCAAGTTACTGGCCTCCGGATCCTTCGACAAGATGATCGAGTTATGGGACCCCGCCTCTGGAAAACTTTTAAACACCGTGAGCGGTCATTCCGGGTTAGTTTGGAATTTAGCCTTCTCACCAGACGGGAAGGTACTAGCCTCCGCTTCGGCGGACAAGACGGTGAAGCTGTGGGATGTTGCCACCGGAAAGGTATTGTTCACATTGAGCGGCCATACGGATCTTGTGTATAGTGTCGCCTTCTCGCCGGATGGGAAGATGCTTGCATCCGGGTCGAAGGATAGAACGGTCAGGTTGTGGAATGTTGCAACAGGTACGTCCCTGCCCTTCCCCCACGGAAATCTCGATTCTGGCGCGAGTGTGGTCTTTTCACCGGATGGGAAAACGCTGGCATCCGGATCCTTTTATGGACCGATCCAATTATGGGACATGTCCACAGGCCTGGCATTAGCCACCCTGATCGGGCATACAGCCTGGATAAAAGGCGTAGCCTTCTCGCCGGATGGGACAATCCTTGCCTCCGGATCACTGGATGGGACAATCCGCTTGTGGGGTGTGGCACCCTAACCCGGAATGCGGAGCAGCCTAGGATGCTCGTTCAAAGAAATTAAGCTGAGATATTATCTCGAAGCTATCAGGGACATTAGAAATGATCAGACCACCAAATTTGGTGGTCTGTATCAATTTTAAGAAGCTTTTTGGACAGTCCCGGAATTTTTATCCACCACCGATCACGGCCATGAGCCGGAGTGCATCCCCTTCCTGGATAATATAATCTTTATCCTTCATCTCATCATTGACGGAAACCATCGCCACCAGTTCGGGCTTGATACCCAACAAGAGAAGGGTCTCACGCACTTTATGGCCCGGCTCGACGATGAACTCAGCCTGGCTTCCAAGCAAGTTTTTGAGCGAAGCGCCGAGACGAATGGTAGCCGTCATCCTAGGCGACTACCGCTTTCAGGCCGAGGCTTTCGATGGTCTCGGGTTTAGGCAGCCCGTCGGTGGTCCAGCCGCGCTGCTCGTAGTACATGTCCAGCAGGAGGTTGACATCCTCGATTTTGGTGATCTGGCCCTTGGTGGCTCCACTCGTGGGGGCGTCCTCGTAAAAGCGCGGAGCAGGCAGGTCCCAGACTCGGCCGAAGTCTTCGTTCTCGCGGGCCCAATAAAGGCGGGTGAGGTTCCAAATTCGTTCGCCCACCTTCTCCAGATCTTCCCAAGAGCGGTGGATGCCAGTAATGGCTTCCAGAGCCGGAACGTAGAGTTCACGGTCAATGCTGAGTTCCACCCACTGCAAACGGCAGCCGCCAATCACATCGAACATGGGGCGGAAGTTCTGCAGCCAGATGACACGCGCCACTTTTTCGGGGACGACCAGTTCGCGCCCCACTTGCAGGTCATAAGTGATGGCCCAAGCGCGGTTGTGGTGCGCACCTACATCGCAGGTCATGTAGGCCAGGAGCATGGCAGTGGCATTGTGGGTGGCATAGGCGGACTGTTCCATGCCTTTGACATGGATGGCAAACTTCTCGCTGCCCTGTCCCACTTTCTTGGAGGCGCGTTTGACGCCCTCTGAAAGCAATGCCCCAAACCCTTCGCGGCGGGCTATTTTTTCGATCAGGGTAAATACCGCTTCGACATTGCCAAACGTGAGGTCCAACCCGTCGGTATCTTTTTTGGTAAAGATGCCTTTCTGGTAACATTCCATGGCCCAACCGATGGAATTGCCGGCACTGATCGTGTCAATGCCAAGATCGTCGCACAAAAGGTTGGCTTGCGCCACGGATTCAATGTCGTCAATACCCAGGTTGGAACCGCACAGGCCAATGGTCTCGTATTCCGGGCCTTCCACGTTGCTGTTGTATTTCTTCATACGGCTATACTTGCCGCATGGGGAGGGACAGCCAAAGCAGCCTTTATCGGTGATGACGATCTTCTCACGCATTACCGGGGCATAGAGATTCTTGCCATTCTCAAAGGAACCGGCGCTGAAATTGCGGGTGGGCAGGGCGCCAACCTCGTCGCACCAGGAAACAACAATAGTGGTGCCGTAACGCGACCAATCCTTCAAGCCCTCGGCATCCTTGCAAGCCTTGTAGAGCGCCATCCCAGCTTTACGATAGGCGGTCATATCCGCGACGGGGATGGATTTTGTCCCGTGCAAGATGATCGCCTTGAGCTTCTTGGAACCCATCACCGCGCCCACACCGCCGCGACCGGCTTGGCGGCCATAATCATGGTTGACGCAGGCGTACGGGACCAGGTTCTCACCACCGGGACCGATGACGGCAATTTGATACTCTTCGCCGAGTTTTTCCTTGAACTGCTTTTCAACCATGAACGTGTTCTTGCCCCACAAATCTGAGGCATCGCGCAGTTCAATCTTTTCGTTATCAATGAAGAGGTAAACCGGTTTCGGGCTGATGCCTTCCAAAATGATGCTATCCAATCCGGCATAACGCATCTCAGCTGTGAAATGACCGCCCATCGATGCGCTGGCATAACCGCCGGTAAGCGGGGCTTTTGTCGTCCAGTCGCATTTACCACCGCCGGGGATCATCATGCCCGAAATTGGTCCACTGGAGATGAATATTTTATTCTGCGGCCCCAGCGGGTCAGCACCCTTCGGAACCTCTTTGAGCAGGAGATAAATGCCGAAACCACGCCCACCTATAAAATCACGCGCCAGCTCCGGAGGAGTCAGTTCTTTCGTGATGGCGCCGGTAGTCAGATTCACACGCAGGATTCTTCCAGCATAGCCATTCATGTCTTCCTCCTAAGCCGTCACCGTTTCTATTTCTGCTATCCACAAGGCGCTGGTACCACAA
>CAISEG010000103.1 GCA_903884265.1 uncultured Anaerolineales bacterium
AAATCCTTGCCTACACCGACGAGAAAATTGTCTTTGACCGGGAAACCATGGTCTCGGGAACCCAGGCCGAGGTTCAAACAAAAATCGTTACCGCTTCAAAGGAGATTCCTATCTCCTACAGAGTGCTTCTGAAGGACGGCGCCTGGAAGGTATATGACGTCGTTATCGAAAACGTGAGCCTGGTTCTGAATTATCGTACCCAGTTTAATGACATTCTGGCAAAAAATACGCCCGAACAGTTGCTGGAGATCCTGCGAAAAAAAGTGAAGGGGCAATAGATTCTCATATGAAAGCTTTCTCATTTCCCGCTCTCCTGTTCGTTTTTTTCGCCGCGGGCTGTGCTCACAATCCTGATCCCGCCGCTTCTCTCGCACCGCCGCTTGCACCTCCTCAAGCGGAGCAGGTCCTGGTTGTCTCCGATTCAGTGCCGCTTCCGCCAAAGCTTCCGGAGATACCGGTTCAATCTGAAACCAAGAATGTCGATGAGTATGGGGATATCGAAGTTCCTGAGAAGGTGAGCGAGGAGGCAGAGGGTGAGATTGCCGACCCCCTGGAGCCTTTCAACCGGGCCATGTATCACTTCAACGACAAGCTTTTCTTCTGGGTGCTCAAACCGGTCGCGCAGGGATATGGGAAGGTTGTTCCCGAGGCCGCACGGGTCGGTGTAAGCAATTTCTTTGCGAACCTCGCCTTCCCGATCCGTTTCGTCAATTGCCTGCTCCAGGCGAACTTCGAGGGTGCGGCCGCGGAACTCGGCCGCTTCACGATAAACACCCTATGGGGTGTCGGGGGATTTCTGGATCCTGCCTCGAACAAGGATATCAATCTCTCGCAACGGAATGAGGATTTTGGTCAAACCCTGGGTTCCTATGGATTGGGGCAGGGTTTCTTCATCAACTGGCCCCTGTTCGGGCCTTCCAGCCCTCGCGATACGGTGGGGCTGGTTGGTGATGCATTCCTTACTCCCTACACCTATCTTAGTCCCTGGTATGCCGGCGCGGGTACCAGGGGATATGACATGGTGAATGACACCTCCCTGAAGATCGGCGACTATGAGTCCCTCAAGGGGGCCGCCATCGATCCCTACGTGGCGATCCGCGATGCCTATGTCCAATATAGGTTGAAGAAGGTCAATCGGAAGGGCGGGAGCACCCCTGCAGAAGATTCCGGATTACCGAAAAAATGAATGATAAGGATTGTGTTCCTATGAATAATCTTACGGTTATCGTGATGATCGCATTCATCCTCCTGATTGCCCCGCAAAGAGCTGCCGCGGGCGGATCCTTCGGGCCGCCGCAACCCATTGCAAAAGAGTCAGGGGGATTACATACCGGGATCGGATATTGGTTTCATGAAGATAAATATAAAAACGGCATGGAACAGGTGACCCGGCAGAATCAGGTCTATTCGGAGTTGGGTTATGGATCTCGACATGGTTGGGAAATCACGGCCAGAGTCGGGATGTCGGATTTAAAACTGATCGATGCCTTCAATTCCTCAACCGCTTCGACGACCACGTCCAAGGATGATTTTGAAGAACACGGGAAATTTTTCAGCACGTTGGGGGCAAAGGGTTTTTATCCT
>CAISEG010000104.1 GCA_903884265.1 uncultured Anaerolineales bacterium
AAAAAATGCAGATTGTCCAGATCAACGAAAAAGATATCATTGATACCATCATGTTGTTGCTCGAGCATCCCCTGGGCGAAGAGGACAATGAAACCATCAACATCAAGCGAGTCGCCGGGCTTTGCAGCATTGACTGGGGTCTGTGGCGCACGACAACCATGAACCTGGATAAGGTTCGTCAATTGGCTCAGGGATACGAACAGCTAAATGCCGGTCAAAAAGAAACCATTGCTTCCCAAGTCAAAGCGGCCCTGGCACGCATCGATCAGGAACCCAAACCCCTCGCCTGGCGCTTACGCGCCAGGGTTGGCGACCGTGTGAAGTGGTACAAAGAAGTGGATGAAGTCCAATGAATTTCAGGAGCTTGTTATGAATAAGCTTGTCCGCGACTTGATGCACCCGGGGCTGCTTACCTGCCACCCGGACGCAACTCTGGGGCAGGTCTCTTTCCTGCTTACCCGGCATCACGTGCATGCCCTGGTTGTTGCTGATCGCGATGGCCACCCATTGGGGATCATCTCCGATTACGACCTGCTGGCTGGCGAGTGGCTTTCGGCGGATACCCAAAGCCTGGCCACAATGCGCAACCTGACCGCCGGGGAACTGATGTCTTCTCCAATTGATTCCATCGAAGCCAGTCAACCCTTGGGTGTGGCTGCTAACCTACTTATTGAGAGAGACATCAACCGCCTCATGGTCACCGAAAAAGGGGTTCCAGTAGGGATCATTTCAATCTCTGATTTCGTTTCCAGCCTTGCCAGGGAAGAAAAATCTCTTCGCCAAACTGTTGCGGATGTGATGTCAGATGCCATCCTGGTCTGCCGGGATAAAACCCCGCTTACCTCGGTGGCGCGCACGATGACCCAGGCCGGTTGGCGTTCGGTGCTGGTGGTGGACGCCAAAGGCAAACCGGAGGGCGTGGTCAGCGGGAAAGACTTGCTTCCTTCCATAGAGAATGGTGTCGACGAAAAATTGACCGTTCGGGACATCATGCACCCGGCGCTGACGATCGACATACACGCCACATTGCGCGCAGCCGCCGATATAATGATCCAAAAGCACTACCATCGCTTGGTAGTAATCAATCAAGACGATCCTCAGGCCTTCCCCCTGGGCATTATTTCGTCCTTCGATATTGTCGCTGAGATGGCTCGGCCAGGATCGATCTGGCAAAAGTAGACGTCTGTTTTAGCTGTCTTCAATACTCTTGGCACTTGTCAAGTCTCATACAACCTTCTTTGGAGAATGGCGATCATGGCTCTTACGCTGGAAGAAACGCTTGCCCGTGTTCCGCAGTGGGCGGGCGCCAGCGACCTCAAAACCACCCCGCTGGGTGGAGGCATCACCAACATTAATTTTCGCATTGATGTAGGTGGAGAGGCATTCGTTCTTCGCATCGCAGGGGCAGATACGGAACTTTTGGGGATCGATCGGGAGAACGAATATGCAGCCAACATGGCTGCCGGGAAGCTGGGTATTGCTCCTGAGGTATATTACTTTATCCGGCCTGAAGGTTATCTGGTTACCCGTTTCATTGCCGGGCGTCCGATCCCGCCCGAGGAGATCTGCCAGCCGGAGAACCTCCACCGGGTGATGGATGTCGTCCGCAAGATCCACGGCATGCCCGATATTCCCGGCATGTTTAATGTCTTTCGAATTATTGCGAATTATTCTGAAATTGCCCGCCGCTACCAGGTCGCGTTCCCGCAAAACTTTGATTGGTTGATCGAGCGCATGCAGGCTGCCGATAAGGCTCTCAACACTCATCCGCTTGCACTCCGCCCGTGTCACAATGATTTGCTCAATGCAAATTTTCTCACCAACGGTCAACTCTACATCCTGGACTGGGAATACGCTGGTATGGGTGATATCTTCTTCGACCTGGCCAATTTCTCTGACCATCATAAATTGACCGATGAGCAGGATCGCTGGCTGCTGAAATGTTATTTCGGGGAGGTGACACCCGGCCAGTGGGCGCACTTGAAGATCATGAAGATCATGTCCGATCTGCGCGAGGCAACCTGGGCGCAAGTTCAGATCGGCATTTCGAAGCTCGATTTCGACTTTCGTGACTATGCCGACAAGTTTTTTAGCCGCGTCATCGAAAATATTCAAAATCCAAAATGGAATGAATGGCTTAAGGAGATAAGTAAAAATGTCTGATTTTCCTACGCATGCTCAAGTGGTTATCATCGGTGGAGGCGTTGGTGGGTGCAGCATTGCATACCATCTGACCCTCATGGGCTGGAAGGATGTTGTCATCCTGGAACGTCACGAGCTGACCAGCGGTTCGACCTGGCACTCCGCCGGCCTGGTTGGCCAGATGCGCTCGGATGCCAACCTCACCCGCATGATGCATTACAGTACCGATCTGTACCGGAAGCTGAAGGACGAGACCGGCCATGATCCCGCCTGGCGCGAGGTCGGTGGCCTGCGGTTGGCTTCTTCCGCCGAACGCATGGAGGATCTCAAACGCCTGGTCGGCATGGCGCAATCCTTCGGCGTGCCGATGAACCTGATCTCGGCTAAAGAAGCCATGGACCTCTTCCCGATCATGAACCCTGAAGGGATTGCCAGCGCAGCTTTTACACCCAACGATGGCGTGATCGATCCGACCGGCCTGACCAATGCCCTGGCCACTGGCGCCAAGATGCGCGGGGCGCGCATTTTCACCGACACAAATGTCGAAAAGATCAACCTTAAGAACGGTCGCATCCACGATGTGGTCACAGACAAGGGCACGATCGAAACCGAGATCGTGGTGAATGCCACCGGGCAATGGGGCGCTGAGGTCGGGAAGATGGTCGGGCTCACCTTGCCGATCGTACCGATGGCGCACCTGTATATCATTACCAAGCCTATCAAGGGCGTGGAGCACAATTTCCCGACCCTGCGCGACCCTGACCTGTTGGTCTACTGGCGCGAGGAGGTCGGCGGGTTGGTCACAGGCGGTTATGAGCGCAACCCGGCCCCGTACGGACTGAACGGCATCCCGCGCGACTTCAAGTACACGCTCCTGCCCCCCGACTGGGAACGGTTTACTCCATTGATGGAGAACTCCATCAAACGCGTTCCGGCGGTGGAGACAGCCGAGGTGATCCAGCTCTTGAACGGCCCGGAAGGCTTCACGCCAGACGGGGAGTTCCTGCTCGGCCCCACCTCGGTCAAGGGTTTCTGGGTGGCCTGCGCCTTCTGCGCCCACGGCCTGGCCGGTGCCGGAGGCATCGGCAAGACCATGGCAGAGTGGATCATCGACGGGCATCCGGAGTGGGATGTCTGGCGGTTGGATGTTCGCCGTTTCGGTTCCAACTACAACAGCCAGGACTACACCGTGGCGCGTGTCCTCGAAACGTATACCCAGTATTATGATATTCATTACCCCGGCGAAGAGCGTCTCTCTCGCCGCGGCCTGCGTCTTTCACCCACCTACCATCGTCTGCAGGAATTGGGCTGCTACTTTGGTGAGAAGACCGGTTGGGAGCGGCCCAACTGGTTCAAGCCCTACGAAGAAAAGGCGCGCCACGGTCACGAGCCTAAAGGCTGGGCCCACCACAATTGGTCGCGCGCCATCGGCTACGAACACTTGAAAACCCGCGAGAACGCCGGGTTATTCGACGAAACCTCGTTCAATAAATTTGAAGTGCGCGGATCGGGCGCATTGGCTTTCTTGAACAATGTCTGCGCCAACGAAATAGACCAGCCGGTCGGAACGATCATCTATACCGAGTGTCTGAACAAGCGCGGTGGGATCGAGTGCGACTTCACCGTCACCCGCCTGGCCGAGGAGCGCTTCTTTATCGTCACCGGCACGGCCTTTGGGCAGCACGACCTGTCCTGGTTGTCTCTGAATATGCCGGAAGATGGGACAGTGGCGATCGAGGATGTCACCTCAGCCTACGCCTGCTTGGGCTTGTGGGGGCCTAAAGCCCGCAAGATCCTGGAGAAACTTACCAAGGCTGACGTGTCCAACGCTGGCTTCCCATATATGACCGCCCGCCGCATCGTGGTTGGCGACGTGCCCGCCCTGGCATCCCGCGTGACCTATGTCGGCGAGCTGGGCTGGGAATTCTACTGCCCCATGGAATACGGCCTGCGCCTGTGGGATACACTTTGGGAAGCCGGACAGCCTGAGGGATTGGTCGCGGCTGGCTACAAGGCGATCGACTCCCTGCGGCTCGAAAAAGGGTACCGCTATTGGAGCAGCGAGATCAGCCCGGACTATTCTCCGCTCGAAGCTGGTCTGGGATTCGCTGTCAAGTTAAACAAAATAGATTTCATCGGGAAAGAAGCCCTGCTCAAACAGAAAGAAGCCGGCCTGACCCGCAAGTTGTGCTGCATGACGCTCTCTGACAGCCGCACGATCGCCCTGGGCAAGGAACCGATTCGCTCGAAAGACGGTAAGATGGTCGGATGGGTGGCCGCCGGTGGATATGGTTATTCGGTCGGGCAAAGCATCATCTATGCCTATCTGCCGATTGAGTTTACCAAGCCAGGCACTGAAATGCAGGTCGAGTTCCTTGGGGAACAGGTCGAGGCTGTGGTTGTAAAGTCGCCTCTATGGGACCCCAAGGGCGAGAGGATCCGGGCATAATTGACCCGGACAGTTGTATAATAACTTTAGGCTTGAAGTAGTGATTTCGTGATTACTATGAGGCATGCAAGCCAGCCTCGTAAAATAAGTGGAACTCAGGAATTCAGGACTCTCAGGAGGCTAAATCTATGTCTATCGTAAATGCTAAAGAAATCATGATGAGAGCTGCCAAGGAGAAATATGCTGTTGGCGCCTTCAATATCACCGACCTGGTCCAGATGGAAGCAGTGGTCGACGCGGCGGTTGCCAAGAAGGCTCCGCTGATCATTCAAACTTCGGTAAAACCGACCAAGTTCCTGGGCGTGGATGTACTGGTCGCTATTTATCGGACGCTCGCTCAGTCAGCTCCGATCCCGATCTGCCTGCACCTGGATCACTGCACTGAGGTGGAACACTGCAAGAAATGCGCCGATGGAGGCTACACCAATATCATGATCGACGCATCCAAACAGCCTTATGAGGAGAACATCCGCCAGACCAAGGAAGTCGTCGATTACTGCCACAAGGTCGGCAATATCTCGGTGGAGGGCGAGTTGGGTACCGTCAGCGGGGTGGAGGATCAGATCAAGGTTTCCGAGGATGAAACCCAGCTGGCCAATCCGCAGCAAGCCGTTGAGTTCGTTGAGCGAACCGGGCTGGATATCTTTGCTCCCGCCATCGGTACCGCCCACGGGGTCTACAAGACCAAGAACCCCAAGGTGGACTTCGAACGTCTCGGCAAGATCAACGAAATGCTCAATGGCAAGACGATCAAGACACCCCTGGTTGTGCATGGTGGAACCGGCCTGCCGGAAGACTACATCAAGAAGTTGATCGCGATGGGCGGTGCGAAGGTGAATGTATCCACCGAACTGAAGCGCACCATGCTTGACGCCGAATACGAGTACATCGCTGCCCACCGGGAGGAATACGATCCCGGCAAGGTGGACGAAGCAGTCAGGGTTGCGATCCGCAATGCTGTCGGTCACTGGATCGATATCCTCGGCTGCGCCGGGAAGGCATAAGTCCAGAATAAGAGGATTGGGGAAGAGTGAGGAGCAAAGATTCGCTCCTCACTCTTCCCTTGCTTCATCAATAATTATTAAACAAGGAGAAACACATGAAGAAGATAGATGAATATTTCGTACCCTGGGTAAAAGGCATTCCGATGTACATCTCCGGGCATATCGAGCTGGCCTGGAAAAAGCCGGAACTTCACCGCATGATGTCCAACGAAAACCCCAACCCGCCTTCCGATAAAGTGCTGGAAGCGATTTACAAGTATGGCAAGATGGCCAACCGCTACCCGGACCAGGGTCTGGTGGTACGCAGCAAGATTGCCGAGATCAACGGGCTGGGCGGCTCCGAGAACGTGATGCTGGGTAACGGCTCCAGCGAAGTGTATGACAACATCTTCCGCAGCTTCCTGACGGTTGGAGAGGAAGTCATCCAGCACACCCCCTGCTTCGGCATCTACAAGCTGCGCGGGACCATTCTGGGCGGAAAAATGGTATCAGTGCCGATGATCTATAAGGATAAGCACCTGCTTTACGATGCAAACGGGGTCATCAAGGCGATCACAGACAAGACCAAGATTATCGTCATCGCCAATCCGAACAACCCAACCGGCAACTTTATGGATGCCGGGGACTTCGTACGCATCGCCGAGACCGGCATTCCCTTCATTGTTGACGAGGCTTATGTTGAATATGCCGGTCTGGGGATGTCCCAGGTGGACCTGATCAAAAAATACAAGAATGTGCTTGTCACGCGCACGCTCTCCAAGGCTTATGGTCTGGCAGGCTTGCGCTTTGGCTACGCCCTGGGTGACAAGGATGTGATCGGGCAGATCTCAGCCGCCCTCCTGCCGTGGAACGTGGGCACGATCCCAATGTGGGCTGCCCTGGCAGCGTTTGAAGATACCGAGGCACTTGAGTATCGGGTGAAATTCAATAACAGTGAGGTGGATTACATCACCGAGTCGCTCAGCGAAATTCCCGACCTGGTCGTATTCGCCACCAAAGCCAACTATATATTCTTTGACTGTGGCGCAACCGGTAAGAAGGGTAAGGATATGGTGGCTTTTGCTGAACAGAAGGGCCTCATCTTCCGCCCGGAATCTGAAAAATACGGCAGCGACGGTTGGTTCCGCATCACCATCGGCACGAAAGAAGAGAACCGCATGGCT
>CAISEG010000105.1 GCA_903884265.1 uncultured Anaerolineales bacterium
ACGCTCGTTACCGGCGGAGCCGGCTTCATTGGCTCGCATATCGTGGAGGAACTCCTGTGGCGCGGCGATACGGTCCGCATACTGGATAACTTCTCCTCCGGTACTCGTGCAAACTTGGAATCGTTTAGGGGCAATCTGGAGATCCTGGAAGGAGACCTGCGTGACTCTGGGGCTGTCAAAGCCGCTGTGCAGGATATGGAATTGATCTTCCACCTGGCAGCCTTTGTCTCTGTCCCACAATCCATGTTGGATCCGGAAACCTGTTTTTCCATCAATGTGGGAGGGACAGTGGCCTTGCTGGAGGCGGCCCGCCGGGCAGGAGTTAGCAAGGTGATATTATCCTCAAGTACAGCCGTCTATGGCGATACCGATGTTTTCCCGACCAAAGAAGAAACACCGCTACGCCCTCTTTCTCCGTACGCTCTGTCGAAACAGGTCAATGAACTCTACGCCCGCCTCTATACAGGCACCCTGGGCCTGCCGGTGACAGCCTTGCGTTACTTTAATGTCTATGGGCCTCGCCAGCACCCCGATTCAGACTACGCCGCCGCCATCCCCATCTTCGTGCGGAAGTTGGTGGCCAGTGAACCGATCACGATTTACGGTGATGGTAAACAAAGTCGTGATTTCATTTTTGTCAAAGATGTTGTGCGGGCCAACCTGCTGGCTGCAAAATCGGATTCGGCGGGCGAAGCCTTCAACGTTTGCACCGGACGCGAGACAACCCTGCTTGACCTGCTGGAAGAATTGAGCGAAGTCTCGCCGCGCCAGCCCGAGGTTCGCTTTGAAGCGCCTCGTCCGGGCGATGTCTACCGGTCAACCGGCAGTCCCGAAAAAGCGTCTGGTGGTATTGGTTTCCGGGCAGGAACGTCCCTGGCAGAAGGCCTGGCACAAACTGTGAAATGGATGATGAGTAGATGAGAGCAAAACCTCCTTTTCAGATCCGCAATCGTTATGTATTGCTATTTGACATCGCCCTGACAATCCTCTCGGTTTTAGGGGCTTTTGCCCTGCGTTTGGATGATTATTTTTATCTATATCTTCCAGCCGTTTATTGGATGATCGCCATCAGCCTAGTTGTCAAGCTTGGCGTCTACTATTTCTTTGGCCTATACCGCCGCCTGTGGGCTTACGCCAGCATCAACGAACTCTTGCTAATTATTATGGCCGTATTAGCTGCTTCGATAGCCGTCTCGACCATCATGATGACGCTTCTATTAACCCACCTGCTTAACTTCCCCCGCATGGCCCTGGGCATCGACTTGTTGCTTTCGCTGGTCTGCATAGGTGGTTTCCGCTTCTCGATGCGCATCATCTCTGAAACACGCTCAGCCAGTGCCAAACCGCATGCCCGTAAAGCCAACAATGTCCTGGTGATCGGAGCCGGCGATGCCGGAGCCCTGGTGGTCCGTGAGATGCAGCGGAATCCGCAGCTCGGCTTGCACCCGGTGGGCTACCTGGACGATGATCCAGGTAAGCAGAAGCATCAGATCCACGGTGTGCCGGTGGTCGGTAAATTGAATGACCTTGGCCGCGCCCTGAGTAACCGCCCGGTGGACGAGGTTATTATCGCCATCCCCAGTACCGGCGGGCGCGTCATCCGCATGGTGACTGATATTTGCCGTCTGAAGGGCGTCTCATTCCGCACCATGCCGGGGCTGTACGAACTGATCGGCGGCAAGGTCAGCGTAAACCGCCTGCGCGAAGTGGACATCACCGACCTGCTGCGGCGCGAACCAGCCCAGATCCAGAATGAATTGGTCGCATCAGTATTGACCGGGAAACGGGTGCTCGTCACCGGTGCCGGCGGCTCGATCGGACGCGAGATCTGTCGTCAGATCGCTCGCTGGGGGCCGCAGCTGCTCATCCTGCTTGGGCACGGTGAAAACAGCATCTTTGAAGCCATGCTCGAATTGCAGGAGGATTTCCCGACATTGCCGATTCAGCCGGTGATCGCCGATATTCGCGACCTGCCGCGCCTGGAAGACATCTTTAAAAGTTTCCGCCCGCAGGTGATCTTCCACACCGCAGCCCATAAACATGTCCCCTTGATGGAGAGCAACGTTGAAGAGGCCATCACCAACAATGTGATTGGGACGCGCAATGTGTGTCAGGTAGCCTGTAACGCCGACGTCGAACGTCTTGTGATGATCTCCACCGATAAAGCCGTTCGGCCTGCAAACGTGATGGGCGCCACCAAACGCATCGCAGAAATGATCGTGCTAGATGCCGCACACCGCAACTCTCGGGCTTTCTCCGTGGTCCGCTTCGGGAATGTTCTGGGCAGCCGCGGCAGCGTCGTCCCGAAATTCAAACGTCAGATCGCCCACGGCGGACCTATAACAATCACTCATCCCGATATGAAGCGCTACTTCATGACCATTCCGGAAGCCGTTCACTTGGTTCTCCAGGCCTCTGCCATGGGTCAGGGCGGCGAGGTCTTCCTGCTCAACATGGGCGAGCAGGTCCGCATCCTAGACCTGGCCGAGGATCTCATCCGCCTTTCGGGCTTGGAACCCGGACGGGATATTGAAATCGCCTTCACCGGTATCCGCCCCGGCGAGAAATTGAGTGAAGACCTGTGGGAGGAAGGCACCGAGTATCAGAAAACAGACCACCCGGATATTTTCCGGGTTGAAGCCGAGGAGGCCTACATTCCAGCCGACCTTGCCAGCACCGTCGAGGAGTTGAACCACCTGGCTGGCGAGAGCGAAGCCTCTGGCATCATCTCCCTGCTGGATGAGATCATTCCCGATGCGAGTGTGATTTCCGCCCCGTCTCCGGAATTGAACCCGCCCGTCTGACCGCTGGAGACTATTTCAATGCCCCTGGTCAGTCTCACCGAATGGAACACCTTCCTTGAAGAACACTCCGGTGCCCATCTGCTCCAATCAGGCGAATGGGGCGAACTGAAATCCGCTTTTGGGTGGGAGCCTGTCCATATCATCGAGGGGGAAACCGGAGCGCAAATCCTCTTCCGCCGCCTGCCGCTGGGATTCAGCTTTGCTTACCTGCCCAAGGGACCAGTGGGTGCCACCGAACCCGGTCCCGGTTTCTGGCCTGACCTGGATACAGCCTGCCGCTCCCGGCGGGCGGTTTTCTTGAAAGTCGAACCGCAGGGTTGGGAGGGTGAGGGTCAACAGCCTGTTTTCAAGAAACAGGCTTTCGTGAATAGCCCCCAGCATATCCAGCCGCACAGCACCCTGGTCATTGACCTGCACGGTTCCGAAGACGAAGTTTTCAACCGGATGAAGCCCAAGACACGTTACAACATCCGCCTGGCCGGACGCAAGGAAATCATGGTCCATTCTTCGCTCGATCTTGAGAACTTCTACCAGGTGATGACCGTCACCGGGCAGCGCGAGGAATTCCACGTCCATTCGAAGGAATACTACCGCCGGGCCTATGAAATCTTTTATCCCAATGGGATGTGCGAACTTTTTATGGCTGATTTCCGGGGCCACACCCTTGCGACCCTGATGGTCTTCGCCTATGGAAAACAGGCATATTATTTTTACGGAGCCTCCTCCGACGAAGAACGCAATCGCAAAGCCACCTATCCCCTGCAATGGGAAGCCATCCGGTGGGCGTATGCCCGCGGCTGTGAAGAATACGACATGTGGGGCATCCCCGACGAAGCGAAAGACGTTGACATAGATGAGGCCGAGGCGCGCGAAGACGGCCTGTGGGGCGTTTATCGCTTCAAACGCGGTTTCGGCGGCGCCGTCAAACGCGCCCTCCCCGCTATCGATCGGATCTACAATCCCCTGCTCTACAAGCTTTACCAGTGGCGTTTCTCCGGTTCTACCGCGGACTGATGGCATGATATCTTTCACTGGCACTCCCCGATCCTGGAACGAACTTATCGCCAGCCTGCCCCTCGCCCATCTCCTACAGACCTGGGAATGGTCGCAGGTGAAAGTTAAATACGGCTGGCAAGCCATGCCTTTCATCTGGCCGGGTGCCGACGGAAAGCCTGTTGCGGCTGCCATGCTGCTCAAACGCACCATCCCGGTCGGCGGGTTTGCTAAAAAGATGTGCGTTTTGTACATCCCAAAGGGTCCGCTCATGAATTGGGAAGATGCTGCCCTGCGCCTGCGCGTGCTCGACGATCTGCGTGCCTATGCAAAACAACAGGGCGCCATATTTATCAAAATAGATCCCGACGTGACCCTGGGGACAGGCATTCCAAGGACAGAGCTGGCGGTCGAGTTTACCAGTGGACAGACTATCCAGTCCGAGCTGGAAAGGCGGGGGTGGAAATTTTCACAGGACCAGATCCAGTTCCGCAACACCGTCCTGGTTGACCTGACCCCTACCGAAGAGGGGATGCTTCAACGCATGAAGCAGAAAACGCGTTACAACGTCCGTCTGGCGCAGAAGAAGGGCGTC
>CAISEG010000106.1 GCA_903884265.1 uncultured Anaerolineales bacterium
AGGCTGTTATGCAAAGTGCAATGATCGAGAGGGGTGCAAACGTCACGAGCGTAAAAAAGACCCGACGCTTCTTTTGCCATTCGGTCAGTTCCTTGCGAAACTGCTGCTTTTGACCCACCCTGACTGCACGGCCAAATTCTGCCGTCAGTTTCGTCTTGAACGACTGGATGGATTGGTATCCGGCAGCCAATCCAGTCCATTTACGGTCAATGCTGTGCATGGAGGGAGTATAGCCGAAGTCATGGGGACGGACAAGCAAGTCCTTCCTCAGGTTTACTGCTTTTTGCATAAATACTTGAACTTTCCTGTACCAAAGGGGCAAAAATAACGGAAATTTGGTTCGGTTATTTGCGCAGTACCCTGTATAATCATTTTGACCGGAGAACTCCATGAAAATTACCCGTTTTCTACTGACTTCTTTTACTGTGACCCTGTTCCTTTTTCAGCCACTCCACGCCGTAGCGGCTGGACCGGAAGTCCTGGTACTCACCATTGATGGAGCCATCACCCCGGCTACGCAGGAATACCTGCACCGCGGCATCCAGGCTGCCGAGCAGACCGGCGCAGAGCTGGTTATCTTGCAGCTTAATACGCCCGGCGGTGGACTTGATCCAATGCAAAAAATGGCTGAGGATATCCGCGCCAGCAGCGTGCCGGTGGTGGTCTACGTCAGCCCGAACGGGGCTTGGGCTGCCAGCGCCGGGACGGTGATCACGCTGGCGGGGCACGCCGCAGCCATGGCCCCCCAGACCGCCATCGGCGCAGCCAGCCCGGTCGGATCGCAGGGTGCAGATCTTCCCACCACCGAACAGACGAAAGTTAAGGAGGCGATGAAGGCGTTGGTACGTTCATACACCGAACGGCGCGGAGCCGAGGCCACCGCCCTGGCTGAATCCACCATTGAGAGCGCCATAGCCGTATCCGCCACCGAAGCCCTGAATGCACACCTGGTGGATTTCATTGCCACGGACATAAACGATCTGCTCCACCAGTTGGACGGCTATACCGTCCAGATGGCCGACGGCCCGCGCACACTGCACACCGCCGGAGCTATGCCACAAAACCTGGAAATGTCGCTGATCGAGAGCATGCTGCAACTACTGGTGGACCCGAACTTCGTTTTCATCCTGCTCAGCATCGGGGCGCAGGCCATCCTGATCGAACTCTCCAGCCCAGGCGGATGGGTGGCCGGATTTATCGGCGTTGTTTGCCTGGCGTTGGCAGCTTACGGACTGGGGGTCCTACCGGTCAACTGGTTTGGGCTAGCCTTCATGGTCATTGCATTTGTGCTCTTCATCGTAGACATCAAAGCTGCCACCCACGGCGGGCTTACGGTGGCAGGCATCGGCTCGTTCATCGTGGGAGCGCTAGTGTTGTTCAACAGCCCGGGCACGCCCCAGTTCCAGCGCGTCTCGCTCCCACTAGTCATCGGCGTGGCCGCCATCATCGGAATTAGTTTCGCAATTATCGTCGGCTTTGCGCTGCAGGCACAGAAGAGGCCGGTGATCACCGGGCAGGAGGGGATGCGCGGCCAGACCGGCATCGCCCGAACCGATATCAACCCGACCGGGCAAGTCCAGGCCGGGGCAGAGTTGTGGACAGCAGAACTGGCTGAGGGTCAGAGCAAGATCCGCGCTGGCGAGAAAGTGGAAGTAGTCAAAGTGGAAGGCCTGAAGTTAAAGGTTAAAAAAATCTCATAAACTCTGAAAGCATTCGCCTGATATGGTAGAATATACAAGAGAATATTGATAAATATTATCGGTACATAGAGGACCTGATGCCAGTATCCCCCACCCGTGACCGGGTCAACTCCGAGAAGATCATCCCCGCCCCCCTCCGCCGCCCGGCGTGGATTAAAGTGCGCGCCCCTTCCGGCGAGACGTACGAGCAATTGCAAACGTTGATGCGCTCCAAGGCGCTGCATACTGTCTGCGAGGAAGCCATGTGCCCCAACATGGGCGAATGCTGGGGCTCAGGCACCGCCACCTTCCTAATGCTTGGTAACGTATGCACGCGCACCTGTGGTTTCTGCGATATCAAACACGGCCGCCCGGAGGCCATCGACTGGCTGGAGCCGGAACGCGTGGCACAGGCGGTCAAGTCCATGAACCTAAAGCATGCTGTTATTACCTCCGTCAACCGCGATGACCGGCGGGATGGTGGCGCACCGATCTTTGCCATGGTCATCCGGCGCATCCGCAAATTGCTCCCCGGCTGCTCGGTAGAGGTACTCATCCCGGATTTCAAAGGGTCTCTCGAAGCCTTGAAAATCGTAATGGATGCCCGCCCGGAGATCCTGAACCACAATGTGGAGACGGTGCCGAGGCTTTTCAAGCAGGTCCAGCCGCAGGATCATTACGAATGGAGCGCGGCGATCCTCTCTGACGCCAAAAAACTCGACCCGGAGGTTTTGACGAAATCCGGCATCATGGTGGGGCTGGGCGAGGAGATCGAGGAAGTGAAAGCCGTGATGCGCGACCAGCGCAGTTGGGGCGTGGATATCCTGACCGTTGGCCAGTACCTCCAACCTTCGAAGAAGCATTTGCCAATTGCGCGCTACTACAGCCTGGATGAGTTCAAGGAACTGCGCAACTACAGTCATGAGATCGGCTTCAAATGGGTCGAGTCTGCGCCGCTGGTGAGGTCGTCATATCACGCGGGGGAACAGGTGCGGGCGTTGAGCATCGTGCACCACAAGTTGTATGGGGAGGCAGGGGAACAGCAATCCGCCGACATGTCAATCCAAGGAGGTTAAATATGGACCTAGTAGTAGTCTCGCAAGCCCAAGGAAGTGTACCTGTGACAGTTTTTCAGCTTCAAGACCGGGTTAACATGGGCAACACAGCAGAATTGGAACAGGCAGCCAGAGATGCTTATGCCGCCGGCGGACGCAAGATGGTCATCGACCTTTCCAAGGTACCCTCACTTACCAGCGCCGGGATACGGACGATCCTGATCATCCATAAAATGCTGGTAAACCCTCAAGATAAAACCAGATCTCTCAAACTGGTCAACCCAACCCCGCATGTGCGTGAGGTGCTCGATATTGCCGGTCTCTTGGAACACATTGAAGTTTACGATAGTCTGGATGAGGCAGTAGCGTCTTTTTAATTGGATTAAGGATTCCGGTAACCAAGGATCAGGTCTCTCCCGCTTGTCTACCTGGCGGGAGAACGTTATATCACGCAGAATCATTTCCAGGCGTTTATGCTTGACTGTTTATGGCTTCGTCACCTGGTACGAGTCAATCAGTTTCCCCACCCGGTTGAAAAACTCGAAAAGCATCGCCGTCTCACTCGCTGTGACCCGCATCGCTCCAAAATTGGTGTTGTAACGGAACTGGCTTTCGGGGACAGGAGTGCCAAAATTATAAAGTGAACCGCCGCCGGTGCCATCAATGAAATAGGGGATGCCATCCACCAGCAGGCGCTCGTAGAGATGGTCGTGACCCGCTAGGAGGGCATCCGCACCCCAGGCGGCAAAGGGCCACTGCATCCAGCTTATGGAGCCGTGAGCACCAGACGAGTATGGGGGGTAATGCATATAAACGATATTCCAGGGGGAAGTGGAGACGGCCAACCCCTGCTGCAGCCAGGCGGCTTGCACCGAACCGGCAAGAAAGCCATCTGGCTCGTTCTCGTCGCTATCGAGGGCAAAAAAGTGGACCGGACCCCAGACGAAGTCGTAGTAACGCTCGTTGCCGGGCAGGGTGAAATAATCCAGGTAGGGTTGTGCACCGGCAGTGTACCAGTCGTGATTGCCCAGTGTTGGGAAGAAGCGATTCACATCGGCACCGGGACCATATGTGCCAATATAAGGGAAGATGTAATCGTGATAATACTTGCCAATGTTGGCGTCGATCGTGTCTGCCGCGCCGGAGGGATAGTTATCGTCGCCGACGGTGATGATGATATCAGGCTGCCAACTGTGAATAAGGGTTGCCACGTCCGCTTCGGCCACTCCGTCCAAGCCGAAATCACCAATGACGGCGAACTTCACCGCCAAAGGTTTAGGGGTCATTGTAGACGCAAGCATATCAACCGGCAAAGGCGTTCTAGTAGGCAGAACTACGGTTGGGGATACGGCGGTTGCCGAAGGCAGGGTGGGTGTTGAGGAAGGGACTGGTGTAGAGCAAGCCGCCAGTAAAATAGTCAGTCCCATCAGGCAAAAAATCATCCGTTTCATATCCATCTCCTTTAGCAACCCATTTCTTCAAACTCGGGGATATATTTGACGCACCCGCACACCCGCGCCAGCGCAGAAGGGCTGAGTTCCAATGCCTGGAATTCGTCGCCGTCGCCGTAATCGCTGGTAAGACCGAGCGCACGCCCGGGCACAAACCCGAATCGGGAATAGTAGGCCGGGTTGCCCAGAAGGACCACGAAGCCATAATCGAGGCGGCGGACATATTCCAGCCCGGCGCGCATCAGCCGGGAGCCGATGCCTGAGCGCTGAAATTCAGGCAGGACAGCGATCGGCCCGAGCCCCAGACCGCATCCACTAAGGTGCAGCGAGTCCAACGTGACGGTCGTGAAGAGAACGTGACCAACAACCTGGCCTTCAATAATGGCCGCAAGCGAAAGGACAACCTTGCCGCGAGTGCGACACAGATCCACCAGCCCGGCTTCTGTTTTCGTGCGAAAGGCACGTTCATTCACCTGGCGGATGCCGGGGAGATCCTCCGGCAGCTCTGGACGGAGGGAGAGCAAGTCGCCAAAATGACCCAGCAAACCCGCCAGGGAAAGGTCTGTCAACGAGGCGAGGGTCAGGTCGGCAGGCAAAGGGCCGAGGCGGGCCGTTATGGAGTTGGGCACTCCCACCACGCGCATCCCGGCGGCTTTGGCAGCTTTGACCCCGTTGGGTGAATCCTCGAAAGCTAGTGCCTGGTCCGCCCTGACGCGGAGGGCAGACAGCGCAGCAAGGAACAAGTCAGGGTCCGGTTTGAGGCGGGGAGCATCCTCTCGGCAAATGACAGTGTCGAACAGGTCGTAAAACTTGAGGCGGCGCAGATAGCCGTCCACCCATGCATGCGGGGAACTGGAAGCAACTGCCAGGCGTAACCCCAGGCGGCGGGCTGAGTCCAGGTAATCCGCCACGCCGGGCAGCGCCGGCTGGATAGCCAGCCAGTGTTGGCGTTTGCGGTGCGCCTGCTCTTTAAGATCCTGGCGGTCGAAAGGCAAACCGGTCAGCTGTTCAAGGCGGGCTACTGGGTCAAGGTTGGAAATGGTGGCACCGACCACGGTACGCACCCATTCGTCAAGCGGAAATTCCTGTTTATAAAAAGCGTAGAGTTCCTGCCAGATTTGCACCTCGGGCGTTTCCGTGTCGAGGATGAGACCATCGAAGTCGAAGATGAGGGCTTGGATCACAAATCTCCATGGGTTGAAGGGGTTGGATTATCTTGGGAAAAAGGGAAATTTCCGCAGACCCATCAAACTGACCCATTATACTTCTCCCGGCATAAACATCCGGGCCGAAGCGACTAAAGAACAGGGAAAAACAATCTCAGTTCAGTATAAAATCAGTATCCTGCACTTGTGTAAATTGTTGTATACTGGCAGGCATGGAAATGACCAGAACCACAACCGCCGCAAACCGGAGCGAGTGGCGAAGCTGGCTCGAACAACATCACGCCACCGAGACGGAGATCTGGCTGGTGTACCATAAACAAGCGAGCGGCAAGCCGTCGGTCCCCTATCTTGAATCCCTCGAAGAAGCGCTGTGCTTCGGGTGGATCGACAGCATCATCCAGAAGATCGACGAGGAGAAGTACGCCCGCAAATTTAACCCGCGCCGGCCCGGCAGCAAATGGTCTGAACTGAACAAGCACCTGGTGGCGAAACTGGTCAAGGAAGGCCGCATGTCGAAGGCCGGCCTGGCTGCAGTGGATTTCAGCCTGCCCGAGGCTGATGCACCGCTGCCAAAAAGGTCTGCACTGCCCCTACCGGACTGGTTGAAAGCGGGATTGATGACCAGCCCCAAAGCCTGGGAGAATTTCAGTAAACTACCCCCCTCGCATCGCAGAAATTACATCGGCTGGATCTCGGATGCCAAAAGAGAAGAAACCCGCCAGCGGCGGATCCGCGAAGCCATTGGCAGACTAGAAAGGAATGAACGGCTGGGGATAAAGTAATCCGTTACAACCAACCAATGCCCATCACATCCCATCTTACCAAGGGCTACACAATTGCTTTGTTCAGCGCGGTCATTCTTTCGACCACCGCGGTTTTCATCCGTTTTCTGACCCAGACGTATGCCCTGCCAGCCCTCATCCTGGCCTGCTGGCGCGATCTTTTTGTGACCATCAGCCTGTCGGCCGCACTCGGGCTGCTGCACCCGGCCCTTTTAAAAGCTGGCCACGAGCACCTGCGCTTCCTCGTGCTCTATGGCCTGATGCTGGCCATCTTCAATTCGCTATGGACGCTTTCGGTCTCATTAAACGGAGCGGCGGTTTCCACCGTGCTGGCGTACTGCTCGGCCGGATTCACCGCCCTGCTGGGTTGGTGGTTCCTCAAGGAACGCCTGGACTGGGGCAAACTGGTGGCGGTGGCGCTCACCCTGGCTGGCTGTGTGCTGGTCTCGAACGCGCTTGACCCAGCGGCCTGGCGCCTGCACCTGTTGGGGATCATCACGGGGATCCTCTCAGGCCTGTGGTACGCCATCTACACACTGATGGGACGTTCTGCCTCGCAGCGCGGGCTGAACCCATGGACGACGCTGGTCTACACTTTCGGGTTTGCGACGGTATTCCTGATAGTCTTCAACCTGCTCTCGGGCGGGCACATTCCCGGGGCAGCCACCCGCCCGGCGGATTTCCTGTGGTTGGGGAAGGCGTGGGCTGGGTGGGGGATGCTGTTCCTGCTGGCAGCTGGCCCCACGCTGGCGGGGTTTGGGCTGTACAACGTGAGCCTGACATACCTGCCCTCGAGCGTAGTCAACCTGGTGGTCACATTAGAACCGGCCTTCACGGCGGTGACCGCCTATTTCCTGCTGGGCGAAACCCTGAGCTGGATCCAACTTACCGGCGGCCTGTTGATCCTAGGAGGAGTGATCTTCCTGCGGATCTACGAAGGCTGGCTGGCAGGGTTGGAAAGCACCGGTTCCGAGCCTCCCATCCATGTATAGCGACATCTTCAGAACTTATAGCATGAGAATCACGACCGATCCTAAAGAGTGCGTCCCCTTCGGGGACGATGTCGCAAAGTCGTTACTACGGGTGATAGATCATAGCCCGGTCTTCGGTTGTTGGAGAAATCCCATTGGCTGAGCCAATCCTATCTCTGCTCGAAAATGCCAGTGCAGCGCGGGAGGCGTACTTCGACAGCGGGCACAAAAGCGCTTTCCGGCTGTTCAACGGTTTTTCGGAGGGCTGTCCCAAGCTGGGGGTGGACATATACGCGGCAACCGCCGTTCTGTACAACCATGCCGAGAGACCGGAACAGGGCCTACCGCTTGTGCTCGCGGCGCAGGTCTTCCTGCAAGAGCATTATCCCTGGCTGCGGGCGGGGATCGTAAAAACCCGCAACAGCCCGTCGGCGGAGGAGAAACGGGGAAAACTCCTGTTCGGCGAAACACCCGACCGGAAGGTGCAAGAGCACGGTGTCTGGTATGCGCTGGACCTGTGCATGAACCGGGACGCCAGCCTGTACCTGGATACGCGGAACCTGCGACAATGGCTGATCCAACAAATGCGCGGCAAGAGCGTGCTGAACACCTTTGCCTACACCGGCAGCCTGGGTGTGGCAGCCTGCGCGGGGGGAGCAACCCGGGTGATGCAAATCGACCTGAACCGGTCGTTCCTCAACCTGGCCAAAACCTCGTATACTTTGAACGGTTTCCCCATCCAGAAAGCGGATATTATCGTTGGGGATTTCTGGGCACAGGTCAACCTGCTCAAGCGGGCGGGCGAACGCTTCGACTGCGTACTGGTGGACCCGCCTTTTTTTTCAACCACCACCAAAGGCACCCTGGATTTGAACACGGACAGCGCCCGGCTGATCAACAAGGTCCGCCCGCTGATCAACAATGGCGGTCGGCTGGTGACGATCAACAACGCCCTGTACGTGAGTGGGAGGGAGTACCTGGAGAGGCTGGAGGCCCTGTGCGCAGACGGTTATTTGAAGATCGCGGAGATGCTCCCGGTGCCGGAGGATTTCACCGGGTTCGCGGAGACCATTCATGGCACACCAATCACGGACCCAAAGCCGTTCAACCACTCGACGAAGATCGCGGTGCTGGAAGTGAGGCGGAAAGGGGGGTGATGAGAGACCAAAGAGTAGATGACACCTCGACCGGTTGTTTGTTTCGCGAAAAAAAAGAAACAAACAACCCATCCCTGAAACACCTTTTTACTCGAGGGTTCCTTCATTATAAACATGACCAGCAGGCGAGAAACTTCGAGGCAAAATCGATTTTTACAAAACAAACAACCCCTCCTGGGTGTGCACCGGGGTAAGGCCTGGTAGCCAATGAGAGGGAATTATTCCAAAGGAACAAAAGAGGAACAATCCCTTGCTCATTTACCCCTTAGAGGGTTTCTTTCAAGAAATGGAATAAGGCGTTAACCACGAAACCACAAAGGGATGGAAAACGAGGGGTAGCGCGGTGAAGGTCAGGGAAGATCTACTCGATCTGTGCTCCTGCCCTGAAATATTCAGTTATTAAAGTACAAAAATATACGGCAAGGTCCCCCCATGGGTCCCTTGCCGTGCATTTATTATAGAACATATATTCTATTCTGTCAAGGCTAATCTGGCCTTCGGACAGTAGTTTGGACAAGAAAGAGGCAAGAGTCTAGGAAGACACCAGGCGATATTCAGGCGACAAGAGAAGAAATAATGGATATAATAAAAACCGCAGTAAACGGTGAAGTGGACCATAAGCTTTCTCCACATCCGAATCAGTATGCATGTGGAAATGATCATTACAAACCGACGGCGGTTTAGAGATGCAATCTGTTCTGTTCCATCCCGCCAGCAGCTGGAACAGGATCACCTTTTTTTTATTCGAGGAGTGACTCTATGAGCGTCATTGAAGTGAAGGATCTGACCAAATATTATGGAAAATCGCGTGGCATCTTGGATGTCTCTTTCGACGTGAAAGAAGGCGAGATCTTCGGCTTCATCGGGCCGAATGGCGCTGGCAAATCCACCACCATCCGCCTGCTCCTGTCGCTAATCCATCCCACCAGCGGCAGCGCCAGAGTTTTTAACAAGGACGTGGTCACCCATGGCCCGGAGATCCGCCGCGATATCGGCTATCTGCCATCGGAAGTCTTTTACTACGAAGGCATGAAAGTCCTTGACCTGCTTAAGTATTCCGCCAGCTTTTACGAACGGGACTGCACCCAGCGCATGCACGAACTTTCCGAGCTTATGGAATTGGAGCTGAACCGCCGTATCAGCGATCTGTCCTACGGTAATAAAAAGAAGGTCGGTATTGTCCAGGGCTTGCTCCACAGCCCCAAGCTGCTCTTCCTGGATGAGCCGACCAGCGGACTTGACCCGCTCATGCAGCGCAAGTTCTTCGACCTCGTCCGCGCCGAGAATGCGCGCGGCGTGACCGTCTTCTTCTCCTCCCACATTTTGGGAGAAGTACAGAAGTTGTGCACCCGGGTCGGCATCATTCGCGAGGGCAAGATTGTAGAGATCTCCGATATCCGCACCCTGCAACAGAACAACTACAAGAAGGTGAACGTGACGGCTGACGGGCTGGACCCGGCAGCATTTGACCTGCCCGGGGTGACCAAGGTCCAGGCGGAGAATGGCACCCTGCATTTCTTCTTCAAAGGCGATATCAACGTGGTGCTGCACAAGATCAGCAGCCTGCAGGTTTCCGATGTGACCATCGAGGAGCCGACGCTGGAAGAGATCTTCATGCACTACTACGAATAGGCAGGGATCATGAGCGCAAACATCTATATCCACGAGTTACGCACCCGGGTGAGATCGGTGCTCATCTGGTCGCTATCCGTCACGGCGTTGATCGGATTCTTCTTCTCCATCTTCCCGGGATTCGCTGACCAGGCCGCGCTCATCAATCAAATGATGGCCAAATTTCCACCGGCACTGCTGGAAGCTTTCGGGATGAACCGGATGAACCTGGCCACTATACTGGGTTTCTACAGTCTCATCTTCATCTTTGTCCAGCTTTGCCTGGCGATCCAAGCCGGCAACTATGGGTTCGGGCTGGTCTCGGTCGAGGAGAGCGAATGGACGGCGGATTTCCTGCTCAGCAAGCCGGTCAGCCGCACCCAGGTGCTCACCAGCAAGTTGCTGGCTGCCCTGACAAGCCTGACCATCACCAACGCGGTGGTGTGGGTAGTGACGTTTGTGGTCATTGCCATTTTCCACGGTAAGTATCCCTATGAATCGGGCAGCTTGTTCCTGCTGTTGATAAGCATCATCATCTTCCAACTCTTTTTCCTGAGCGTTGGTCTGGTCGTTTCGCTTATGGTCAAGCGCGTGCGCAGTGTGACGCCTTATTCACTGGGCCTGGGGTTTGGGATGTACGTTCTGAGCGCCTTTACCGGCATGTTCGGAACTTCGGCGCTGGAATATATCACACCCTTCAAGCACCTGGACCCAGCTTATATCGTCCAGAATGGCGGCTATGACACTCCTCTGGTGCTGCTCAATCTGGCGGTCAGCCTGGTCGCGTTGGGACTCAGTTACTGGCTTTACATCCGCCGCGATATTCATGCGGTGTCGTAAGGAGGCTCAAGTGAACATCTTTTTTCGCGAACTAAGGGCCAATCTCAAATCCCTGGTGATCTGGTGCGTTGTCCTGATCCTGCTGGTGGTGGTCGGCGCGGCCAAATTCACCGCTTATTACAATAACCCTTCCATGCTGGCAGTCCTGGACATGCTGCCCAAGGCAATGGTGGAGTCCATGGAACTGTCAGCTTTTAACCTGACCACGGTGACCGGGTTCTACGGGTTGATGATGATCTACTATGCATTGATGGGCGGGATCGCGGCTGCCATGTGGGCCAGCGACAGTATCTCGAAGGAAGAGCGCGACAAGACAGTCGAATTCTCACTCGTCCTGCCGGTCTCGCGCGACCGAGTCGTCACGGGCAAGCTGCTGGCTACCGTGGTCAACTGCATAGTCTTCGTACTGGTCACCTGGGGGGTGTCCTACGCGGCTGCGCAGCAGTTCCATCCCGACCAGGCCTTCAACCGCTTCCTGGCGCTCGAAATGGTGGGCATGTTCTTCATTGAATTGATCTTCCTGGCGGTCGGCCTGCTGCTGGGCTGCGCCTTAAAGCAGTACAAACAATCTGGATCCATTGCGATCGGCATCATCCTGTTGACTTACTTCCTGTCCGTAATGTCGGGGATGCAAGCGAACCTGGACTTCCTCAAATATTTCTCCCCCTTCAAATACTTCGACGCCGGGGTGATTCTCCAATCTGGCAAGCTGGACCCGATGTACATGCTGCTCTCGGCGGCAATCATCGTGGTCAGTGTTATCGCAGCCTATTGGTTGTACAACAAGCGCGATCTGTACATTTAGTGTCTCTCGAATCTCATAAGCCTGTACCACTTGCCTTGTCAGGAATTCTCATCAAATCGGATCGGAGAATTTCTGACAGGGCAAACATTTTTATCAAGCCGTTGCAAAGAATAGCTGGCGGAGATAAATTTCCTGGCAATTTCCTGATCACTGTTCCCACGAAGGACATTCCCACCCATCCCGAGGGCAATCTCGCTCATGTGAAAGGGCCGAGCTTTAATATTCCCACCATAATCCTCGCAGGCGTTTCAGTTTCGGGCTCATCTTCGAACATATCCTGCACAAATGGTAATTGCTGATTCACCGGGAAGTGGTAAAGTTGAATCCGCAAGGAAAATACTACCTGGATGTCACTGCGGTGCAGGAGTTCCAAAAACACCGGAGAGAGCAGGCGCTGATGGCACTGCTGATCACCGGCGTGATCCTGGTGGTGGTCTTGTTTTTTGCAATCCAAATGTAGCAGACCATCCCCCGAACGGCCCGCGCGACGAGAAACCGGCAAGATTGGAATCAGGCATCGGTGAACGGGTTCAGCGGTCAAGTGTGGGCAGAGAGAGTCGAGGTGTTAATAGCAGATGAAAAATCTTGCTGAAATCGAACAAGCAATCTCCCAG
>CAISEG010000107.1 GCA_903884265.1 uncultured Anaerolineales bacterium
ATGCCAATGACTTTGTCCCAGCCTTTGGCACCCTCGCCGACCTGTGAGCGCTCCTCCACCAATTCCTTGTGTTTTCCCAAGAGAATGAACGCGTTAAAGATAAGGAAGACCAGGTAGAGACCAAGGTAAGCCCAGGCATTCCACCAGGTCCAGCTCCAGACGGAGGTAAACAGCGCCACAGCCTGGATAAAAACCACGGACCCAATCTGTACAATCCGTTTGTGGATGGCAGGGGACATCGTACCTCCTCTAAAAAGGGGCGAACAGCCATTCCCTATCGGGAACAATATCCGCCCCCCAAGGGAACCAAACTAAGGGTAAATCTTCTCCCACGGATCCCTGAGGAAATTCCCGAGGATCTTATTTGCTTCGCCCTGGGCAGGAAGTACATCGCCATCCGGCTCGACATAGAGCCAAACCTTGCCCGCGCCGGAGGGGACTTCATCCTCGATGGTCTCATGGGCCACCGGATTCTCGGCAGAGTACGGTACAGGCAGGTCCCAGCGCAGAGTGAGGCCAAGGCTGGCAGCCTTGTCATGCAAGGCATGCAGGGCTGCATGCAGAGAGGCATCGGAAGCACCCAGCGAAAGGCTTTTAACTTCCAGTTTTGCCAGTCTTTCGAGAATTTCACCCGCCTGCCCGACATTCTGCGGCGTGACCGTCAGGTGTACGGTGGTGTAGAGGTCTTCGGGCATGACCGTTTCCAACGCCCTCCAGGAGGCTTTATCTGCAGGGTCAAGGATGAAAAGAAGATGGTCTAGGCCCGTTTGCAGGAGGGTGTGCAGATAAGCTTTATCGGCGAGTTTCAAGCCATCGGAGAGCAGGCCGGTGACCTGACCAACCTTCTCCGCGTGGGCAATCAGGGCAGGCAGGTCGTCGCGAAGAGTTGGCTCGCCACCGGTGAAGGTGATGTGCGGGACGCCGACCGCCCAGGCCTTGTCCATGATGGACTGCCATTCTGCGGTGGTCAGTTCGCGGTCCACACGCTTGGTGGGGGCGAGAGAGGCATCGGCACTGGCGGGCAGACGATAGGTGAGAGCGCAGTCGAGGCGCAGGGGAGCAGTCAAATCCTGGGAGTGCGGGGCGACCCGTTCAAAGTCGAGGAAGGTGGTCGGGTCCAAATCCGGAGTATGGATGAGGACCTGGACACGGTCTCGGAAATCGGTGTAATCCTTCTGCGCTTCAGCCTGGCTGATGCGGTAACGTTTAGAAACATACCCGGCAGTCTCATCAGGCGAGGTACCTTTGATCATATGGTAGGCATATTCGGCGGCAGTGGAGTTGAGGTGCAAAACGGTGGCAGCATTGACGATGAGAATCCCGGAACCATCCTTCAGCAGGCGCAAGTGCAGCCGGTAGGCAGGTTCGTCAGGCGCAGACTGGAAGGTGTGCAGCGCGGCAGGCAGGGGCCGGTGAATTCCCGGCTTTTCGGCAATGACCCAGAGAATGAGGATGCCTGCCAGGAGAAGGGCTGCCTGAATTAACAGGCCGTATTGATGGAAGAAGCCACGGCCTCCAGAAAATAAGAAGATGGCGGACCCTAACAGGAGCACAGCCCCGATGGCGTGTACCTCCACGCCTTTTACGCTGTAGTTGCGTACCTTGAGTCTGCCAGTAATGAGCAGGTACACGCCTAAGATAAGCATACATGCGGAGATGACAATCCGTGCAATGAGTGCTATCGTTTGGGTTACATTTGGGGACATTACAGCCTCCTTAAATCAATCACGAATGAAGTGGGGCATTTCGAATGGGATCTCAAATGAAAGTTCGATGAAACCAGCGTATTCGCCGTTGAGAACCCAGGGGGATTGATAGATCAGTTTCTTTATGCCCTTCTTTTCGATGGTGTAGACGTTCACCTGACGACTGTCCATCAAGCGTTCCAGTTTGCCACGCGATGGGTCGGGATGGCAGTCGAACATGTTTTTGCCGATCAGTGCCAGCCCGCCATCCTTTTCGAAGGTCTTAGCGGACTTGTCATTCATCTCGAGGATAATACCATCCGGGTCACAGACAGTGACCGCGGCAGGGAATTCTTTGATCCAGGCATTTTCTTTGCTCATTGTCTACTCCCTGACAAAATGCGGAATTTCTTGCGGAACTCCAAAAGAGATCTCGACGAACCCAGCATACTGGCCGTCTTTGAACCAAGCTGACTGGAAGAAGAAACGCTTCTCTCCTTTTTCAGTATTGAAGTAAGCGTTGGTAGTTTGCTGCTCGAGCATGCGTATCAGCTTGCCGCGGGATGGGTCGGGATGGCACTCCAGAATATCGGAGCCAAGCAGGTCGCGCCCGCCATCCTCTTTGAATAGAAGGATGGCCTCGGTATTCATTTCAAGGAGCATGCCGCCGGAGTCACAGACGATGACCTCGGCAGGAAGCTCTTTGACCCAAGCCCCTTTACTCATGCAACCGTTTCCAGCACAACCGGTTCCTCAAACTGCAACGGGCAGCCACCACCGCACTCGGCCAGTAAGGCACACCCAATGCATTTGTCGGGCAGGCCCTGGCGTTCGCGCAACTTACGCGCCAGGTCGTGGTTCCAGATGGAGTCCCAGTCATCAGCCAGCAGGTTACCGAGCTGGTGGTAATACGACTGGCAAGGCAGCACCCCGCCATCCGGCTCAATACACATATTATAGAGTGCCGCTGTGCAGCCCTTCACGCCCAGGTCAAGCGCGACCGGGTCGAAGCCACAATATTG
>CAISEG010000108.1 GCA_903884265.1 uncultured Anaerolineales bacterium
AAATCCTTCCTGACCCGCATTGTGCTGGCAGGGCTGATGCACCATGGCAAGGCCTCGGTGCTGGTCTTCGACATGCACAACGAGTACGGTTTCGATGACACCGCCTCCGACACCGGGCTGCGGGTCACCGGGCTGAAGACCAAGTTCGCCAGCCGGGTGCGGGTGGTGGGACTGGGCGCCGGAGCCAGAATCCGCGCCAATTCCCCTGACTTTAATCTGGAAATTGCTGAAGATGATATTTCATCAGCAGATATCGAACTTTTAACTCGTGAGCTTGACCTGAAAGAAACAACACCTACAACCCTAGATGCTCTATGGAATTGCTTCAAGCATAATTGGTTTAGTGAATTTAGATCTATGAACCAGGAAGTAATTACAACGGAAGAAGGCAAGAAAGTTCCTGCCGAAGGAAGTGTGGCAGCTTGGGCGAATACAAATGGTGTGAATGTGATGGCTGCTGAAGCATTACAAAACAAACTACGGCGTCTGTTTAATAAACCATATATTGTTGCAAAACCCGCAGCAGACTCGGTGGGTGAAATCGTCAAAGCACTAGAAGCGGGGCAGCATGTTATTCTATCGTTCGGCGATTTCGAAACCGACCTGGATTACTTGCTAGTGAGTAACCTTCTGACCCGCAAGATCAAGCAGGTCTGGGAAAGTAAAACCAACGCATTCCGTTCCTCCGGCAAGGGCGAACCCCGCCAACTGGTGATCGTCGTGGAGGAAGCCCACAAACTGCTTAACCGTGAGATGGCCATGCAGACCACCTTCGCCACCATCGCGCGCGAGATGCGCAAATACTACGTGACCCTGCTGATCATTGATCAGCGCCCGTCGCAGATCTCCGACGAGGTCATGTCGCAACTGGGGACGCGCATCTCCGGCTGGTTGGGCGACGAAGACGATGTGCATGCGGTGCTGTCAGGTCTTTCGGGGCGCGAGTCGCTCCGCGGCATGCTGGCGCGTCTGCAGCCCAAGGAGGAAGTTCTCTTGCTGGGCTGGGGTGTGCCGATGCCGCTGCCGGTGAAGTCGCGCCGCTATGACGACCAGTTCTGGCGTGAGCTGTTCGGTATGGGAGGAAAGAAGGATGAGGCGCAGATCATGAAGGAGTTGGGATACTAGGAAGGATGCGCCCGTCACATTAAGATGCAAATAGAACCGCTAGATAGCGGTACGATCATTTATTTGCGAGCAATTATCGAGGCTGGCCAACAAGCCCTTCTGGAGGCTGGCGTCTCTTTTTTGTGGGGATGGCAGGATTCGTAAGAATATTCTTGACAAATCCTGCCCGCTGCATTATTATTACGTCAGACGTTATATCGCACAACGTTGCAATGTGGAGTGTAATATGAATCTTTCAGATTTTGGACGTTTTTCTGATCCCGCCCTGCTCATCCTTTCCAGCCTGGCTGATGGTCCCAAACATGGTTATGGCATGCTGGGCGATATTGAAAGCATGGCAGGCATCCACCTTGGACCCGGGACCCTGTACGGGGCCTTGACGCGGCTTGAGAACGCTGGGCTGATCAAGTCGCTCCCCGCCGAGGACCGCCGCCGCCCCTATGAATTGACAGTAAAAGGTGCGGCAGCATTACACGAACAATTGTCCCTTTTGCAACGGCTCGCAACAACTGGCCTCAAAAGGCTCGCGGCTGCATGAACGTTCGCAACTGGCTGGTCCACCTCTACCCACGCGCATGGCGCGAGCGCTATGGAGAAGAATTTGAAATTCTGCTCGAGGAATGTCTGCATTCCCCCCTGAATGTAGTGGATATATTCCTCGGTGCGCTGGACGCGCATCTCGGATTTCCCTATGAAAAGAACTGGAGGTTAATGGATATGGTTAACAAACTTCGTACGGCGATCCTGTTGGTCTTCGCCGGTTATATTGGTTTCGTGATCGGAGGTTTCGCCCTCTATGGCCTGGCAGATGACAGTCCCATGGCAGCTCTGATGAAGACGGACCCCTCGCTTTCCGCCGCCTGGATCACTGTTCAAGCCGGTGCAGCGGTCGCATTACTGGCAGTTATCATCGGCGGCTTGCCCATTACATGGGCAATTATTCGCCGTTCATTTATTACTTCACACCAGAATCTCCGTTTCGTGTTGGTGCCTGTCATCGCCTTCCTGGTTTTGGTCCTGTATGCAGGATTCACGGCTGCTGTGGGACTCAACCGGCTGCAAATTCCAGGAGTCCTGCCTGTGGTATCGCATGATAACTTCCCGGTTGGTAATCGGCTCCTGATTGGCGGCGCCATGCTGGTTTTTGTGCTGGGGGCAATCGCCAGCACTGCGGCAGTTTGGAAGGCCATTTCCAAAACCGAGACAGAAGAGAACACGCTCAGAATCTTTGGCCGTATAAAATCTATAACATTGTATGAATACGCCTTCATCCCAGCCGTCATCGCGGCTCTGGCAATGCTTGTGATGCTGATCGCAACGCTGGCTTGGGGATGGCTGTCCTTCTCCGCGCTGCCCCGGGTCTTTGCTGGGAACTGGGGCCTGCTCCAAACGAGCACGACCGGTTCGTTTGCAGTGATCGTCGCGATCATGGCTTTCTCGACAGCGGTCGCTTTCTTCGGGATAACGCGAGGCCGTTCAGCCCGGAAGACTGCGTAGCGGTGCCTCGGTGCAGTGCGGAAGGGCGCTATACGATCCATGAGGCTCCATGTCCCTTGAACTGATCCAACTCTTTGTGCTGATCTTCCCTCCCATCCTTTACGCCGGGCTGGCGCTATTGATCCGCCCTCCAAGGAAAGTGATCGACCTTTCCTTCATCGCCGGGTTCTTGATGGGCAGCCTCAATTTATTAGGGGATACGCTCGCATACTCGCAAGGCTGGTGGCATTACCCGTTCACCAATGCAAACCATGCCCCGCTGACTTTTTACCTGGGTACGGCGGTATTTTACGGCGCGGGGATCATGGGACTGGTCGGATGGTGGGTAAGGAAACGCTTCGGCTGGCGCGGTGGGGCCTTCTTGCTTATCATTTTCCCGCTATGGGGCATCCTGCGTGACTTTGGCGGGTCGGCTATCTACGACCAGACCCAGACAATGATCGTTTGGGGAAAAGGCTACGTACCGGCCCTGGCGGATTTCCTTTTGTGGGGCAACGCAGGCGCGGCCGGGTTCTTTACGATGGTCGGATTGGAAAAATGGTCCGGGAAACACCAGGAGAAGAGGCCGTAATTTGACTGCATTTAAAACCATCCTCTTCATGCTGCTGGTCCCGGGTCTGCTGTTGGGGGCGATGCCCATCTGGCTGGTCCAGACCGACACAGCTCTGTTCTCCTTTGGTTTCCTGCGCTGGCTGGGGATCCCCTTCTGGATTGGCGGGACGACAGTCCTGTTTTGGTGCGCCTGGGCCTTCACTGTACGCGGAAGAGGCACACCTTCGCCCACCGATCCACCCAAGGAACTGGTGGTCAACGGGTTGTACCGTCATGTCCGCAACCCGATTTATCTCAGCGTTCTGGCCATTTTCCTGGGGTATGTACTCTGGCACCCCTCGCGTGCCATCCTGTTTTGCCCGCTCATCGTGGCAGTCAGTTCTCACCTTTTCGTTATCCTCTACGAGGAACCACATTTGCCTAAAACCTTTGGCGCGGCGTATGAGCAATATTGCAAGTCCGTTCCTCGCTGGATCCCACACAGGAAGCACAACGGATGATCTATATGGTTCCGGAAGTGATGCAGAAAAGCATCTGGCAAACCATGAAGACAGGGTACAATTCGTCCATCCCACCTCAACGGAGCAAAGCATGGAAAAAAAGAAGACAGGCCTTCGCAGTCTGCCGGTCAACGTCTGGATCGTGACGGCCACCTCATTCCTGACCGATATCTCATCAGAGATGATTGTTTACCTCATCCCACTCTTCCTGGCCAACGTGCTCATGGCCGGGACGGCGGTCATCGGCATGATCGAGGGCCTGGCAGAGACCACTGCCAGCCTGATGAAAATCTATTCGGGGGCACTCTCGGACAAGCTCGGTAAGCGCAAGTGGATCACGGTCGTCGGGTATGCCCTCTCAACCGTCGCCAAGCCATTCATGTACTTCGCCCAGACCTGGCATTGGGTATTGGGTGTGCGTGTGGCCGACCGGCTGGGGAAGGGTATCCGCACCGCACCCCGTGATGCTCTGGTGGCCAGTTCGATCGATGAGAAACAACGCGGGTTGGCCTTTGGTCTGCACCGCGCCGGCGACACCGCCGGGGCGTTTTTCGGGCTATTGATCGCCGCTGTAATCGTCTGGTTGACCCAGGCTGGAGCCGCTGACCTGACCCGCCGGACATTCCAAATTGCTATTCTGGTCAGCATCGTCCCGGCCATATTGGCGGTGCTCGTTCTTGCCATCGGTGCACGTGACGTGGCCACGGATAAAAAATCTACGGCGCCCATCCTCAGCTTGAAAGGGATGGACAACCGTTTTAAAATATTCATGCTGGTGCTGGTTTTGTTCACCCTCGGTAATTCGTCAGATGCGTTCATCATATTAAGGGCCCAGGAGCGCGGCCTGGACGTACTCCAGATCATGCTGATGCTGATGACCTTCAACCTGATCTACTCCGTCCTCGCTGGTCCACTCGGGGCGCTCTCCGACAAGGTGGGGCGACGGCGGCTGATCATTGGCGGCTGGATCGCCTACGGCCTGGTCTATCTCGGTTTTGCCATTTCGGGGACTGGATGGCAGATCTGGACGCTCTTCGGATTCTACGGGATCTACTATGCCGCCACCGAAGGTTCCGCCAAAGCGCTCATCGCTGACCTGGTGCCTGCCGAGCGGCGTGGGACGGCTTATGGCCTGTACAATGCCGCCATTGGGCTGACAGCTTTCCCGGCTTCGGCTATCGCAGGCGTACTTTGGCAGGGCGCTTTCGGCTGGAAGGGATTCGGTCCCGCGGCGCCATTCTACTTCGGCGCGGTACTGGCGCTCCTAGCCGGTTTCCTATTTTGGAGACTTGTGCCAGTAAAACAATGACACGGGATTTTCCTGTTAATTTTCCCCTGGAAAATAAAACAAAAAAACGCTTTAGACCCCACGAAAAGAACTCCCTGGAGCATCCTGCGCGAAAATGCGTTTCAAATCCTCATATTTATTCTGGGTACAATCCTGAACGGCCTGATCGGGTTACCGCTGGGGGTCATCTACCTGATGCCAGCCTGTTCTCGCACGTTCCTTAGGCAGCCTGGAACATGAAAATAAAAACGAGTGACGAAGATTGCGTCACTCGTTTTGCACATCCTGTATTAAAGCTTACTTCAACCCCATCACTTCGTACACATCCACCAGTTTGCGCTTGCCTTTGACACTCAAGGGAGCAGAAGGTTTTGCTTCCACAGCATCCTTGACACGTTCGTAGGCTTCTTTGCTGATTAAGATCTGATTCTTGGCAGCGTTCTCCTGGATGCGCTTGGCGGTATTGACTGAGTCACCAATCGCGGTGTATTCCATGCGCTCCTCCGTCCCGATCCAACCTAGGACAGCTTCGCCGTAGTGGATACCCACGCCGAAGGAGAGATGTGCCTCAGGCGGAAGTTCGGTATGGAGTTGACCAACTGCAGACCGCAGTGCCAGGGCAGCGCGCACAGCCCGCAAGGTGTGGTCGGGTTGTGGCAGCGGGGCATTGAACCAGGCCATGACAGCGTCACCTAAAAATTTGTCCACTGTACCTTCCTGGGCCAGAACTGCATTCGCCCCGGCAGCCAGATAGCGATTGAGCACGGCGACAAGCTGTTCGGGGGAATTTTTCTCGCTGAAACTGGTGAAACCCCGGATATCGGCAAATAGAGTAGTGATGTTGCACTGTTGGCCCCCGATCTGCAAGCTGTCAAGATTGATCTGGTCGAGCACGGCTGGGGAAACCATGCGCTCCAACAGGCGGCGCTGGGCTTCCAGTTTTTTTCGCTCGGTCATATCGTCGAGAACGATGGCAACGCCCTGGGTGGTCTGATCGGCATCTTTGAGCGGTGACAGGTTTAGCCGCCAGTCCACTGAGCCGCGGTTCGGCATTAAGTGGGTTACCTCCAGCCCCATTACCGCCTTATCGGTATCTCGCACTGTATTTAACTGGGCACGGATATCACTGGCGCGAATGGGCAGCACATCCTCGAGGTGGTGGCCAACAATATCAGCAATGCCAACGCCAAGGATGCCTTCGGCAGCGCGGTTGCACAACGTGATCTGTTCATTGACGTCCGCTGTGATGACGCCGTTGGCGATGGAAGCGAAAACGTTGTCCATCAAGTTCTTGAGTTCAGTTACTTCGTTTAGCGTTTGGCGTACGGAGGCAAACAGACGGGCATTCTCGATGGCAATTGCTGCTTGGTTGGCAAATACGTTCAGCAGGTCCCGCTCAGCTTCGTTAAATATACCGGAGCGGATGCGGTTATCAGCGTAGATGACACCGATTATTTCGGTCTTTGCCTGAAGCGGCACGCACAGGATGGAACGTAGGTTGTAAGCCACAATAGAATCATGACCGCCGAAGCGCGGGTCTTGCTGGGCATTGGTGGTCAGAATCGATTCGCCTGTCTCGATAACACGCTGGATGATGGTGCGGCTGATGGCAAACTCGTTGGGATTGATCGATTCCTGTTCCCAGTTGCGGGCAATGCGTGTCACCATCTGCCCTTGGGAGTCGCGCAACATCAAGAAGCCACGCTCGGCCTCTGTCAGGCGGACAATGGTATCCATAACCAGTTGTAGAACTTCATCCAACTCGAGGCTGGAATTGACTGCCCGGGTAGTATTCGCCAGCGCCAGCAGTTTGCTTCGCTCATCTTCGACTGTGATTACCTGCCGACTGACCTGGTAAAGCGTGCTTTCCAAGTTGGAGAGCTTTTCAAGAGTATCCGGGGGCAGGCTGGCGCGTACGATCTGGAGCGTATTCCGTATTTGCCCGGATAATTTACTGAGCACCAGGATTTGTTCGTTTAAAGTGGTGGCAGGTTCATGAGTCATCTTGTATCTAGTTTATCGCAAAGGAGTGAAAACGGCGGAGAGTCTTTCAATCATTCTTTTTTGGCTTTCGACGGAACATGAGCAGGAAAACCATACGAAAGGGATCCAAGTGCTGATTAATTGCTATGCGCAATGACTGGTGGCGTATTAATTCTACCGCATGACGGGCGAGATAAAAATCTATATGTTTCTGGCTGAAAAGGGCGTGCTGGTATTCCCGCAGCAGAGAACGGATCTCTTCCGCAAGCTCGGGCAGGTATTCGGTCAACTCGGCAGCAGCTTCAGCAGGCGTTTGAGCCGGCGAGGGTTTGGCCCCCAGCCACCGCAGGCTCTGAAAAACAACACCAAAAGAACGCTCGATTGGCTTCAGTCCGGTAAAGTAAGCCCAGCGCTTCAACCAGTCTGGCGGGGTCAGGGCCAGGTTAGCATATGTATCGGTCAGCAGGGTGGGTAACGGTTTACGGGCAACCTGACGCGCACGCTGGAAGATCTTGCCGAGTAGACCGGTCGTGTAGGCTGCCATAATTCCGACCATCATGGCAACAAGCAGTCCAAAGAATAGCATCAATCGCAGGAGCGAGTTTGGCGGCGCCCCAGACTCGGAACCAGTCCCGGTGCCTTCGGCAGGGATGGGCAGCTGACCGGTATGTCCCTGTGCGTAAATATCCAGCGTTGGGATGGAAGTCTCCGCGGTGGGTGTATTGCCAGAGAGACGAGTGAGCACAGGCTGGCCACCTGTGGGTTCGAACTCCACCCAGCCAATGCCTGGGAAATAGACTTCCGGCCAGGCGTGTGCATCCTTTTCAATGACGGTGTACCTGTCGGGCGGCTCATACTTTCCCTGTGCAAATCCAACCACCATTCTGGCTGGGATGCCCACACTCCGTAACATGATCACTTCGGCAGTGGCATAGTAATTGCAAAAACCTTGTCGATAATTGAAGAGGAACCAGACCAAGGGATCGATGCCATTCGGGGGTGGTGCAACCGTTGTTGAATAGGTAATGTTGGCGCGCAGGTAATCGGTGATGGCCACCGCCTTATCGTATGGGGTCACGGCTCCCTTTGAGATGCGCTGGGTCAATTCGGTGATCTGGGGCGAAAGGTCTGGGGGTAGCTGCAGGTAGTGGCCCTTTACCCAGGCGGGGTAGATCGTCCCGGCCTCTTGGAGCTGGATAACCGTCGGATTGTAGATATTGGCATGAACGGTGTATTGCTCGCCGACCAGAATTGGCGGATCGGCCCGGAAGATAAGCGGATCAATTTCGTTATCTGTGGATGGTGTGAAACTCAACACAGAAGGACGACTAACCCAGATTGGATGTGCAGGTGTAACCAGCACGGCCATATTAGACTGCGCGGTGGTAAAGATGAATTCGCTTGAAAGGCCATGGATATTTACCAACGGAATGGAGGGCTGGTTGGGTGTGAAAGGCTCGTCAAATGTGTATTTACTCTTCCATTGATTATCCAGGTACGTATCGTATGCGCGGACTCGCCAATAGTAACGATCCGCTCTGCCGGTAAGCGGAACGGTGATACGCAGGAAAACGTTCTTCCCTGTTGAGGCATTTTGACCCAGAGCAAGTGTATCGCCATAGAATTCGACCAATCCCCCTTCATACCCTTTCACACCGCTGACTGCGTTCCCCAGGTCCTGGCGTAACTTTTCCAGAGGGTGGATAATCGCGTTATCCCAGGCAACCTTGGCGGCAACCACTGGCCGTCCAGCGGCAGGCACGATCCAAGCTAGGAATATCAGTGCCAAAGCCACGACAGGGATGACAAGGTTCAAGTCGGTCCATGATTCGGCAGAGAATGAGACATGCTGCTCCTTCCAGAACAACCGCTTGCGGACAAACGTCAACCTTCCGAGTAAAAGTAGGCACAGGAACGCGTACAGTGCCAGGATAAACACGTGGTCGCCCACACTCGAATCATACAGCTGGATGATAAACAACACGATCCCGGCCGGCGCAACCGCCAAAGCGAAATCCCCGTGGCGGACCAGGGCATCACCGGCCAATAAACTGATAACCCAGAATCCAAATCCTGTAAAAACGACGAACAGGACCGTATCCGGGACGGGCTGGTCGGTTACAAAAAGCGACAGCGAATGCCCCAACCGCCCGCCCAGGCTGATCATACGCTCCAGCCAGGGGGTTTGATGGTATAAAATCCAAGCCACCACCAAAGGGATCAAAGTGATGGTGTAACCAAAAACAATCCAAAAGACGCTCCCGCGTTTGAATTGGCTGGCGCCAAAGGTCAGACCCAGGAGGACACCAAAGATCGTTAGGAGCAGCGCGGTTAACAACCCGGGAGCCCAGTCGGTGGCATACAACCTCTGGGAGACAGTCATCAGGATCAAGGTCAGGATGACTGCAGATGGAAAATCCCACATACGCGCAAACTCACCTTTCATTCTTTGAGTGTACAATACATATTATAAAATCGTCAATCTCAAGGAGTTGCCCGATGGAATCCGTCTGGAACCTCGGAATCGCTTGGAACATCATCTTACAAAGCCTGGGAGGCTGGCTGAAGACACCCATGGAAGTATTCTCCTTCTTTGGGAATGAATACTTCTTCCTGCTGCTCCTGCCTGGACTCTACTGGTGCATTGAGGCCAGCATAGGCGTGCGAGTTGGCATTATCCTCTTATTAAGCACTTCAGTCAATGACGCTTTCAAATTAGCCTTTCATGGGCCGCGTCCGTACTGGTTTAGTCAGGATGTGATCGGATATGCCAGTGAGACTTCCTTCGGCGTGCCATCCGGGCATGCCCAGATCGCGGCAGGCGTGTGGGGAATGCTAGCGGCCAGCATGCGTAAATGGTGGGGATGGCTGTTCGCAATCCTGGTAATTTTGATGGTCGGTATCTCACGCCTTTACCTGGGTGTGCATTTCCCGCACGACGTTATTCTTGGCTGGTTATTAGGGGCGTTTTTGCTGTGGCTTGTACTGCGCTTCTGGGACCCTGTCGTTACTTGGTTAAAAAAGATGAGCTTGGGGCAACAAATCCTGGCAGCCTTTCTGACCTCGCTGGTGCTCATTCTATTCTCCCTCATCCCCTTCCTCTGGCTGAAATTTACAAACTGGCAACCGCCGGAGGCCTGGGCAGATTTTGCAAAAGATGCCGTATCTCTGAGCGGCACCTTCACCGCAGCTGGAACATTTTTCGGGCTGCTCACCGGCCTGACCTGGTTCAATCGCCAAGGCGGGTTCAGTACCAACGGCCCCGTTTGGAAACGTATCCTGCGCTTTTGCTTGGGGGCGGTCGGCATCCTGGTTTTCTACCTCGGTCTGCAACAGCTCTTTGGATTGATCGCCCCTGATACCGAAGCATTGCTCCCTTACATTTTGCGCTATATCCGCTATGTCCTGGTGGGAGCCTGGGTCTCGGCTGGTGCTCCATGGCTTTTTGTTAAACTGAGGTTGGCAAAACAAGCCGCTTGATACTTTGCGGTTGCATTGCATAATCCTGGGGCTGTTTCCGCCTCTGATATAATTATCAGGTTATGGGTGTGAACCTCGAACGCGGTGCATTACTGCACAAACGTTACAGGATCGTCGAAATTCTCGGTCAGGGCGGCATGGGATCGGTTTACCGCGCCGTGGACGAGAACCTGGGCGTGGATGTAGCAGTGAAGGAAAACTTATTCACCACCGACGAATACGCCCGCCAGTTCCGCTTGGAAGCGGTGATCCTCGCCAACCTACGCCACACCAACCTGCCGCGCGTCACCGATCATTTTGTCATTGGCGATCAAGGCCAGTACCTGATCATGGATTTCATTGATGGGGAAGACCTGCGCCAGCGCATGGAACGCACCGGAACCATTTCTGAAGAAGAAGCCATTCTGATTGGCGCGGCGATGTGTGACGCGCTTCAATACCTGCACACACGCAAACCATCCATTATCCACCGCGATCTTAAACCAGGTAACGTGCGCATCACGCCGGATGGACACATCTATCTGGTGGATTTCGGCCTGGCAAAACTGGTCAAAGGCAGCCAGGCGACAACCACTGGGGCACGCGCCATGACCCCCGGTTATTCTCCACCCGAACAATACGGCACGGCGCGCACCGGCCCCAGAACCGACATATACTCCCTCGGCGCAACGCTCTATGCCACACTGACAGGTATCATCCCTGAAGACGGCCTGGCGAGGGCCATGGACAACGTTGGATTGACACCAGTGCGCAAGCGCAACCCGAAAGTCTCCCGCAAACTGGCAGCCGCCATTGAAAAGGCCATGGCTGTCCACCCTGAGGAGCGTTTCCAGTCAGCGGATGAATTCAGACAGGCATTGCTGACGTCCAACGTCAAGACCCAGCGTTTGGAAGGAGAACTTGTTATCCCGCCGCCTCAGCCGCCAGATTCGGAGCAGGACAGTAACCTTGCCAAGGAAATGCCCAAGGAAACCGGGAATGGTCCGAAAAAGACTCCCCCTCCACCCTCCGAACCAGGTAAGAAAAACCGGGGTGCAAGTTGGTGGATCTTCTTCTCTTTCTTCCTCTTGACGATCATACTGGCGCTGTCTTTGATCCTCATCTTCTGGTCACCAATCACAAAGACCTTCCTTGGATTGCTGCCCACCCCAACCTCCACTACAATTCCAATGACCATCCACGGCACGCCAACTGTCCAACCTGTGAATACTTTACCGTCTCAAACGTCGCAAGGCAAGACAGTCACACAGCAACCCTCACCCACCGTCACGGAAACACTCATCCCAACCTTCCTGCCGTCGATTACACCCACGCCCAGCGAGACACTGGGACCTACTCCGACTACCTTGGGAGGCGGTTACAGCCAGATCGCAATTGCTTCGAACCGCACCGGCGCGCCACAGATCTTCCTTATGAATTCAGACGGCAGCGATCCTCAGCAGGTGACAAACATAACCTACGGAGCCTGCCAGCCGGCTTGGTCTCCAGACGGGATGCGTCTCGTTGTTATCTCACCATGTTCAAAACGCATGGACCAATATCCAGAAGCAAAGCTTTACATCATCAACGCCGATGGCAGCGGGGCGCCAACGGAGCTAACAGCCGTGGAAGGAAGCGGGTTTGACCCAGCCTGGTCACCAGATGGGACACGCATTGCTTTCACCTCCCTGCAAGACGGTTCCCCGCAGATCTATGTCCTGAACCTGGGCGACAACAGTGTGACCCGCCTGACAGAAGCTTCCAGTGATATTCGCCTGCCAGACTGGTCTTCGCAGCCTTCCTGGTCTCCAACGGGAACACAGATCCTTTATACCGGTCACAGCCGACTCACCAATGCCCTACAGATCTGGGTGATGAGCGATACTGGCCAAGGACAGAAATTCCTGATCCCTCGGGGAGACATTTATTGGGATTTCCTCCCTGAGTGGTCACCAGACGGTAAGACTATCCTGTTCAACGAGACAAGCGGAGGCCAGGAACTTGGCTGGTTAATGACCTTTGACTATCAAACCGCCAGCACGAATCACCTTAGGGGGCAGGCATACGGTGCCCACAGCGATTTCTCGCCGGATGGGATTTGGATCGCTTATGAGAGCCTGGACACAGAGGATTCCAATCGCTTGGATTACGACATTTATCGCATCAAAGCAGATGGCACAGGAGCCATCATCCGCCTTACAAATACCACAACAATGGAATTTGACCCGGCCTGGCGGCCGATAATCGCACCATAGAATATGGAATATTAATGCAAAATGCCCCAGATCTAATTCTGGGGCATTTCCTTATCCAGGCCTTCGGGAATTCTTTATTCTTATTAATTTGATCAAGGGCCAGTGGAATAAAAGGGGACATGGGACAGTTCCCAACCTTGCCATAACTCGCTCTTTTATGTTGGGGTTTCGGTGAGTATTGGCGTATCTGTTGGAAAGGGAGTGGGTGTTTCGGTCGGCGTGTCAGTAGGTGGCACAGGAGTAGCCGACGGGGTCGGCGTAGGTACCTCGGTCGGGGTGGGGGTAGAGGTAGGCAAATTCAAGTTCAGGCGAATCCTCTTTTCAGCATAGCCGCCATCGTCAGCCTGCATGTACAAACGCAACGTAACCTGTCCGTAAGGGATCCCGGTTAAATCCCAAGTGGTGACTTTACCTGGAGAAGGCACAGCACTTCCGGTATTGTTGATTAGTTGTGTCCAATCCTTTGGGTCTCCGCCCCCTCCCCATTCCAGACGCCAGAAGCGAAATCCGCCTGTAGCATCGGCCACGAGACTGATATCTATCAAGTTTTGCGAGATGGTTTGTCCATCCTCCAGACCCGCAAACTGCAAATGCGGGCGCGGGTCGCTGGCTGTGCACTTCCTGTCGGGAACAAAGATAATCTCATCAAAGCCCATATCGCGGGCCCATTGCTGGCCTTGTGGATCCTGTTTGATCCAGTTACGCACTCCATTATCGGTCACATTGATCGTCATGAGTTCTTTTGTGAAATCCGCACATTCAGGAGAGGATTCCAAGTTTGTCCATGTATCCACCAGCACCTGGTGCCACAGGTCATTGTCAGGGGTCAGCGGAGGCTGCCCGGGGGCAAAATACTCTTCGCGCTGGCTGGGGCACCACTGTGACGGCTGTGTGCCTGAGACTGTGCAGATCGTATGCTCCTCGATGCCTGCAGGTCGCACAAAAGAAGTTGGATTGCCACCGGTAAGGCGGTTAATGGCATAAGTCATGAACTCGGCCCAGATCGGGCCGGCACCGGTCACGCCGGTGGTGTTTTCCATCGGAGAGTAGTCCGCATTACCCACCCAGACACCTACTGCCAGGTCGGGGGTATAACCGAGCGTCCAGTTATCGCGCGAGTCGTTCGATGTGCCCGTCTTCACTGCCACCTGGAAGGGCAGGTTGACTATCGAATTCGGCCCAAATACGGGTGTACGGGCGGAATTGTCGGAGAGGATGGACGACATCAGAAATGCATGTTCAGGACCGATGACCTGATCGCCGGCCGGGGGCTCGTACTGGTATTTCACGTTGCCTTGGAAATCAACGATCTTCATGATCGCCACAGGCGGGACTCTCAGACCGCCATTGGCAATGACGGCGTAGCCGCCGGTCATCTCCAGCAGGCTTACCTCGCCGCCTCCCAGGGTAAGCGACAGACCATAGTCATCGCGCGTCAGGCTGGTAATGCCCATGCGCTCGGCCATACCGGTCAGACCATCCTTTTGCGGTGTGTTAGGGTCATCATAAACACCGACGAATTGGAGTGTTTTGACCGCTGGGATGTTGTACGAGTTCGCCAACGCCTCGCGCACGGTGAGTGGACCATGAAATTTGTGGTCGAAGTTGTTCGGAACGTAAACTGGATTCGGGTCATTGGGCAAACCAGAGGGGGGGAATTCCGAAGGCACATCCCAGATGAGCGTGGAGGCTGTCCAGCCTTTTTCAAAGGCAGCCAGATAAGTAAAGGGTTTGATGGACGAACCAGGTTGGCGGGTGGGGCTGACTGCCATGTTGATCTGTCCGGCATTGGCATCATTATAGAAATCCGGCGATCCGACCATAGCTAGAATCTCGCCCGTGGATGGTTTAATAGCCACCAGCGCCCCATCGGTAACATGTTTGTCTGCCAGGGCAGCCACCTGTGCAGTGACGGATTGCTGAGCAGCATCTTCCATGTCGGGATCGAGCGTGGTATAGACGGTAAAACCGGAGCGGTAGATCGTCTGCGGGTCAAAGCGATCCTCAAGCAGGGTACGGATATACTGCACCCAATGCGGGTATCGCATAATGGTTATAGGCGGGGTGAAGGTCTGGTTTTTGATATCCTGGATGGCAGACGCGGCTGCAGCCCCTTCCACACAGACCTGGTCAGGGGCGTTGCTGACGTAGATACAATTACGTTCAGTGCTCAATGCCAGCATCCCCATGATAACAGTTTGGTACCTAACCAAAGTGACATCCCGGTTAGTGTAGATATCATATACCGAAGGTGCCTGGGGCAGACCAGCCAGGAAAGCTGCTTCAGCAAGGGTCAATTGGCCGGCAGATTTCCCAAAATAGGTCTCAGCGGCGGCTTCCACGCCATACGACAGGTTGCCGTAATAGATCTCATTAAGGTAAAGTTCAAGAATTTTGTCTTTGCTGTAACGGCGTTCGATCTCGGCGGAGAGGAGAGCCTCCCGCACTTTTCGCAAGTAGGTGCGCTGACCGCGTTCCTCGGGTGTGAAGAGCAAAGCCCGCGCCAACTGCTGGGTGATGGTGGATGCGCCAGAAACGGTCTCACCGCTGGTGATATTCTGCCAGAAGGCGCGCAGGATCGCAAGCGGGTCAAATCCGCCATGCGTGTAAAAATCTTTGTCTTCGGTGGAAAGCGTTGCAGCCACCAGATAAGGGGATATTTCATTTAAGGGAACGTATGTGCGGCGCCCCGCGTTCGGATCACTGATCTCGTATAATGTATCCCCATTGCGGTCCAGTATGCGTGTGGTCTCGAATTGGGAAGCGCGCAGTTGCAAGTTGCTTACGCTGGGTAGAGTGGCGGCAATGGAGTAATACTCGTAAATACCTACCGCTGCCAGGGTCAGTCCAAGGGCTACAATAACAAAGAGACTGATAATGAATCCATGCAGCAGGCAGCCTCCCGCTTTTGGCCAGTTAAAAGACCTCCGGCGAGGTGTCAACGGTTTACCCCTGGTCTTCGCCGGACGGCGCACCGGCTTGCCGGTAGTAAGGTTGTAAGCTACTTGGCCGACGCGGGTTGCCCCCATGTCGATCTCTTCCACACGCCGCGGCAGGGGCATGCCATTCTCATCCACTGCCGGATGGCGGATGGGGCGCGTCCCGCCTCCGGGAGTAAACTCCTCGGCAGGTGGTTCAGCCCGAGTCTCGGCTTCGGATTTCATGATGCGATTGAATTTCTCGCGTGGGTCTTCAGAATCTGGCATTATTCCTCGCAGGATTTGAATTATTCTAGCACAAATCCCTTTGACCTCCGGCTAAAACAACCGTATACTTATTTGATGCGTGACTGGACACTCGGCCCCGGCGACCCGCTTGCCCTTACCTTGGTGGCAGACTTTCGCCTGTGCACCCCTGACTATGTTAACGACCACATCTGGGAACTCGAAACCGGCGGCGGTGACCCACCAGCCCTTTCATTGCGTACCACTTATGGGCTGCGTGCCCGCATGATGCGTATCTTCCCGCGTTTCACCATCGCCGACCAGACCATCTCTGACCCGGCCGCTTTCCTGGTCCCACCACGCTTGCGCCGTTTCTTCCCTAATTTCCTTGCACTCGATTTTTCTCCATTTCCCAAGATAGATGTGGTGGCCGAATACTGGGCTCCTGATTCACACACAGTGAGTGGGCGTTTCACCGTCTCCAACCAGCGTAGTGAACCGTGCAGCCTCTTGCTCGAACTATGTGGACAACTCGTTCCTCTGGAGGGACAAAACTTTGCCATCCTCCCCAAGCAATCGGTAAACGTTCTGGCCGGGCGCAGCGCGGACCTAGCACCTGTTCTCTTTCTCACTGGGGGACCTCAGCCTGGTCGGGGACCGTACCCTTCCCTAGCTCTCGATCTAACCCTGGCTGCCGGAAGCACACGTACCCTGACTTGGGCGCAAGCCGCCTTAGCCACCTCCAAAGGATCATTGGAGTTGGCGCGCCTCACCGCAGCCCGTCCCTTTGAGCCCGAACGGGCGAAGATCGAAATAGTCAACGCCGCTCAGACCATTGAAGTCCAGACCGGCGACCCGGATTGGGATGCTGCCTTCGCGCTCAGCCAGAAGACCGCCTTGGGCTTATTCTTTGGTCCCAGCCAACAGCTTCCTAACCCATCCTTTGTGTTCACCCGCCAGCCAGACCAGGGGTATTCGCCGCGTGGGGATGGCAGCGATTATCCCCACCTGTGGAGCGGACAGCCACTTTTGGAAGCCAATTACATCACCAGCGTGCTACCCGGCGCGCCTGAACTTGGGGCAGGTCTGGTGCGCAACTTCCTCGCCACCCAGTCCAAGGATGGTGCAGTGGATTGGAAACCCGGCTTGGCTGGTCAACGCGGACATTGGCTGGCCGCACCACTCCTGGCAAGCCTCGCCTGGCAAACCTTTCAGCAAACGCATGATCTGGATTTCCTGCGAGAAGTCCAGCCCGGGTTGGAAGCTTTCACCCGCTGCTGGTTCGACAAGCTGCACGACCGCGACGGCTTTCCCAAATGGGATCATCAAATGCAGACGGGTCTTGAAGGAAACCCGGGATTCACCGTCTGGCAAGGAGCGGAGATCGCCGCTGCAGAAAGCCCGGCCCTGGCAGCCCTGTTATGCCAGGAGACCCAGGTGCAGGCGCGGATTGCTGGGGCCCTCGACCAGCCAAAAAATCGTGCAAAGTGGGAGCAGGAATCCGGGCGGCTAAAATCATTGGCTGAAGAATGCTGGGACGCGGATGCCGTGCTCTACCATCTCCGGGACAGGGAAACCCATCGCAGCCCTGAAGGAAAAAATCTCGGCAACCAGCGCGGGGCGGGGAGACTCATCCTCAACCAATCCTTTCGGCATCCGGTGCGCTTGCTTGTCTGGCTTGAGTTGAAGGTGGAAGCCACCCGCCTCCTAGAAATCTGCCTGTACGGCCAGAACGGCGAGACACCCCAGACCGAACACCTGGAACATAAGGATTTCCAATGGAGTCCGGATATGGCTGTAGCTACAACCCAGATGGTCTATACCAGGCTGACCGAGATCGAAATAACGGGGCTGGAAAAACACCACCAGATCTCGGTCTGTATAATGGATTTTTCCACCGAAGATATAAGCCTCTTCCTGCCGCTCTGGGCCGGGATTCCCAACTTGCGCCGCGGCCAGAGCATTGTCAAGCGAACCCTGCTGGCCCCCAACCGGTTCGGAGGACCGTTCGGCATCCCAGTATGCAAAGTAATCCCGGTTCAAGCACAGGACCCGGCTGTCCACCACTCGCAATCCAATCCCGCCTGCCAGGATGTATCCCTGCCATGGAACGCGCTCATCGGTGAGGGGCTGCTGGGCTATGGTCTGCGGGCTGAGGCAGCCGAATTGACCAGCCGGCTAATGATGGCGGTCATTCAGAATCTCAAGCAGCAGCACGCCTTTGCGCGCGCCTACCATGCCAAAAGTGGGGCAGGCATCGGGGAACGGAATCCGATCCAGGGGTTTGCCCCGCTTGGTTTGTTCCTAAGCACGCTCGGGGTACGGATCGAAACTCCGCGGGGTAGTCTTGGTTCCGGAGCGGGGCGGGGTAGTCCCGGTTCCAGTATTTCATCACGAATCTCGCCCGGGACAGGACAGCGGATATTCCTGAGCGGAAAGAATCCTTTTCCCTGGCCAGTTACGGTAAAATATAGAGGCTTGAGCATCACCCGCTCCGCAAACCAGACGCAGGTCGTCTTCCCCGACGGAAGGACGGTCACGCTGGACGACCCAACCGATGCGGTGGTGTCCACCGAATAGGAGGCTGATATGGAAAATTCCCCCATTCGATTTTTAATGACGGTCATCGTCCAAGAACAAGATGTGGACCTGGCGACACGCGCCCTCAGTGTGCTGGGCGTGCCGGTCATTCACCTAGCCAGCACCGGCGGCTTCCTTGGGCGGCGCAACGCCACGTTATTGGTAGGCCTGCCGGCAGACAAGGAGGAGGAAGCACGGGTGGCACTACAAAAATCCTGCCGCCAGCGGGTCGAATACCTGGCCATCCCGATGGAAGGCTCGCCGCTGCCGCTACCGACCCCCGTGCCGGTGACGGTGGGGGGGGCGACAGTTTTCACCATCCCTGTGGAGCGATTCGAGGAATTCTGAGTATGCATGCCCCGGTTCTCACTAAGTGCCGGGGCCGTGAGGAGTGTGCGCCATGAAATTGATCATCGCGATCCTGAGGGACGACGACTCTGACCCTGTTACGCGTTCGCTGACCGCCGGAAAATACCGTGTTACGCGCATCGCTTCAACCGGCGGCTTGCTGCGACGGGGCGTGACCACCCTGCTGGTGGGCATGGAGGATGGACAGGTGGATGCTGCCATCCAGGTCATGAAGGAAACCTGCAGCCCTGCCCCCGAGGGCGAGAAACGCGCCACCGTGTTTGTTGTGCCTGTCGAGAGGTATGAGCAGATATAGAGAATAATCCGTATAACCTGCCCGGTTGAATGTTAAACAGAAATTATCTTTACGCAACTGAGGCATCCGTTCGTTTATTTTACATGTAAAAGCAGGAGCGTCCAATTAGTCGACCCTGCATCATAAACCGACCACAAAATTATCGATCAGCCGCGTTTTCCCTATTAAGACCGCCATCGAAAGCAGCGCTTTGGCGCGCACCGTTTCCAACTCTTCCAGCGTGTCATAATCGGCACAGGAGATATACTGCAGTTTCGCCAGTGATTCAGCGGTAACTATCTCACGCACCAGCGTGCGCAGTTTTTCAGCATTTCGTTCGCCGGATTCATATGCTGCTTTGGCAGCAGATAAGGCGCGAAAGAGAACCGTCGCAGCTTGGCGCTCAGCTGGGTTGAGGTAAACATTCCGGCTGGACATGGCCAGCCCATCAGCTTCCCGCATAATAGGACAGACAACAACCTCGATCGGGAAATCCAGGTCCCTAACCATGCGCCGGACTACAGCTGCCTGCTGGGCATCCTTCTGGCCGAAGTAGGCTTTGTCTGGGCTAACAGCATTGAACAACTTGGCAACCACTGTCGTCACACCGCGAAAATGACCCGGGCGCAGTTCGCCCTCCAGCGAACGCGTCAGTCCCTCCACCTCCACCCAGGTCTGGAACCCGGATGGGTACATGACCTCCACCGTGGGCGACCACAACATGTCCACCCTGGCGGCTTCGAGCAGGGCAAGGTCGCGTGGCAGGTCACGCGGGTATCTGGCGAGATCCTCGTTTGGTCCGAACTGGGTCGGGTTGACAAAGATGCTGGCGACCACGCTGGCACAATCTATCCTGGCCGCCTTTACCAGCGAAATGTGACCGGCGTGCAGGTAACCCATGGTCGGTACAAATCCAACAGGTTCGGGCAGAAGGCTGCGTTCAATGCGCATTTCGGAGAGAGTGGTCACGATTTTCATAAAGACTCCAAATTCCTGCTTGACTTTTGTCTAAACATCAGTAAACTAATAATATCAATAATCCGTTCAAGATAAAAGGAGGAAATGAAATGCCATCGCTTAATCGTGTTCAACTGATCGGCCGGCTTGGTAAGGACCCCGAAAGCCGTTCGACACCCACCGGTAAGAAGGTGGCCCACTTCAGTCTGGCTGTCAGCCAGCGCTGGAAGTCGGGGGAAGGAGACAAGGAATATACTGAATGGGTCAACGTGGAGGCCTGGGAGCGGCTCGGCGAGGTCTGCCAGCAGTATTTACACAAAGGCAGCCTGGTCTTCGTTGAAGGTCGCCTGAAAACGGACAAATATGAGGATAAGGGCGGCGAAACCAAATATTACACCAAGGTGGTGGCCGTGTCCATGCAGATGTTGGATAAGAAGGCCGACGAAGAACCGGTGGCGACGATCGAGGAGGCACCTGCCGAGTACGAAGCGTAATTGAAAAGCAAAATAACAATAAGCGCACCGTGAAAATTCGGTGCGCTTATTTTGTATCTCGGGGTGGATTACAGGCTTGAGCGGATGTGGACGATGTCGCCATCCTTGACAATGTATTCCTTGCCTTCAAGCCGCAATTTGCCTTTGGCCTTAGCCTCGGTCATCCCACCCAACTCAAGCAAATCCTGGCAAGCGACCACTTCAGCGCGCACGAACCCATGCGCTAGGTCAGTGTGGATCTCGCCAGCCGCTTCCACTGCAGTGGCTTTCCGTTTGGTTGTCCATGCTCGGACTTCATCTTCACCAACCGTGAAAAAGGATTGCTGGTTGAGCAGATCGTAAGAGATGCTGATCATGCGGTTGAGTGACAGTTCGGTGATGCCATACTCAGACATGAAGACAGCCGCATCGTCCGGCGGCAACTGGGCGATCTCCATTTCCAGTTTGCCTTGCAACGCCACAATCGGCGAATCGGTCTGAATCTTTGGCTCTGCCTGCCCATCCCCTAGGTTAAGCAATAGCAGCAAGGGTTTGCGCGTCAACAGGCCAAAGCCGGAGAGGAATTTTTCCTCCTCAACAGAGATATCAACACCCCGCAGAGGTTTATCGGTTGAAAGGATCTCATGTAAACGCGTGAACAATACGGTCTGGCGTTCATTAAGAACTTTGTCGGTTCCGCCTTTTTTACGTTCCTCCACCAATCGTTCGAGTTTGCGCTCGACGGCGATCAGGTCGTTCAAGAGGAGTTCAACCTCCATGGCAGTAGCGTCGCGGGCCGGGTCGACACTCCCGGACGGATGGGGTACACTCCCTTCCTCAAAACAGCGGACGACATGAATAAGCCCATCCATCTGTGACAGCTGGTTGAGGAGCTGGCCGGAGATTCCAGACTTGGCTACACCGCTATCCAACCCGGCGATGTCGGCATAAGTGACCTTGGCATAGATGGTTTTCTTCGGTTTAAACATTCCCGAGAGTGTATCTACACGCGGGTCGGGAACATCCACCACCGCGGTATGGACTTCAATTCGCCCAGCAGATGCAGTGGTGGGGGCGTTGCCGCGGGTGAGGGCATTAAAGAGGGTCGTTTTTCCGGATTGGGGGAAGCCAATAATTCCAAGTTTCATCGGTACCTGTGTTTGTGGTAAAATTTGGGCGCTGGCCGGAGTGGCGGAACTGGCAGACGCGCACGACTCAAACTCGTGTTCCCTGACGGGATTGTGGGTTCAAGTCCCACCTTCGGCATTATATCAAGAAAAGTTCCCTTTGTCGGGGAGTAGCGCCCGCAATTGCGGGACAGGCAGTTGTCAGCACGGAGGAAACTCCCGGTTGCCTGTGCGCTTTCCAGGGTTCGCGAGACCGCCATCCAGGTGGTCTCGCGTTTTCTTTAGTCAAAGTCATAATAACATCGAAACAGGATGAAGAATGAAATTGGCGCGCGTACTTTTTCCGGGTTATGATAATATCGTGTGAAGATATAGCACGGAGGAGAGGCCTATGCCAACCATGAATGATATATTAGCTGTCATCCTGGGGGGTGGACGTGGATCGCGGCTGTTTCCATTAACAAAATTACGCTCAAAACCGGCAGTGCCCATAGCCGGGAAATATCGCTTGATCGACATTCCTATCAGCAACTGCATCAACTCCGGGATCTACCGGATCGATGTCCTGACCCAATTCAACTCCCATTCCCTGCACCGTCACATCAACCAGACCTATAACTTTGATAAATTTCACACTGGATTTGTCGAAATCCTGGCTGCCGAGCAAACGCTCGAATCTGCCGACTGGTACCAGGGCACGGCAGATGCCCTGCGCAAGCAAATCTTCCAGATCCGTTCCTCACGGGCTAAATATGTACTTATCCTGGCTGGAGATCACCTCTACAGGATGGATTACGGCCCCATGGCTGAATTTCACTGGAGGCACAATGCAGATATTACTGTCGCTGTCCAACCAGTCTTGCAGGAGGAAGCGTCCCGCCTGGGCATCCTAAAACGTGGCCAGGATGACCGCATCAGCGATTTCGCTGAAAAGCCAAAGGACCCGGTAGTCCTGTCCAAATTCGCCAGCCGCCCTGACAAAAAGCGTCCCTTTCTCGGTTCAATGGGAATTTATCTCTTCAACACACAGGTTCTTATCGAGCTCTTACTAGACAATCCGCGTTTTGACGATTTTGGCGGGGACATCATTCCCCATGCCATCCACCACTACGCTGTCTACGGTTTCGACTTCGACGGCTATTGGCGGGATATCGGAACAATCCGTTCCTTCTATGAGGCCAACTTGGAACTATCCTGCCAGAACCCACCGCTTAACTTCTTTGATAGCGAGCGGCCCGTCTTTACCCATTCCCGCTTTCTGCCAGGCTCCATCGTGGAAGACAGTATCCTCAAAGATGTGCTATTGGCCGATGGTTGCCA
>CAISEG010000109.1 GCA_903884265.1 uncultured Anaerolineales bacterium
CGGTCACAACAACAATGACTGCCACCCGTTTGCGTTGGGCAGTGAAATAGGCAACGATCCGTTTCGCCAGGTCGCGGTCTTTATACTGGCGGTCGTATTTTTCTTCGTTAAGGCCTTCGTAGAAACCCATAATTTCCTTTGAAAGAGAACAGAGAGATGAGAATGGACAAAGGAAAGTGCTGAAACAACCGCACTTCAATCCCCTTCCTTATTCCCTAAAAATTCTAGAATATACTTCAGATGTTTTCATCAATTCATCGTGATTCCCGATGGCAGAGATACGCCCTTTGCGAAGAACGATGATCAAGTCAGCCCAACGGATCTGAGACAAGCGATGGGTGATAATGAGGGTGGTCCGACCGCGAGCCGCGGCGGCAATGGCCCGCTGGATCATATCCTCAGTGGCAGAGTCGATCGCGCTGGTGGAGTCGTCCAAAATAAGGATACGCGGATCGGTCATAAAGGCACGGGAGATCGCCAAGCGCTGGCGCTGCCCACCCGAAAGAGTTACGCCGCGCTCACCCAGGATAGTATCGTATCCTTTTTCGAACTGGTTGATGAACTCATCCGCCTGGGCGGATTTGGCAGCGGTTTCAATTTCATCCCTCGTTGCTCTAGGCTTGCCAAAAGCTATATTTTCTGCAACCGAGCGGGAGAAGAGGAACACATCCTGTTCAATGATGGATATCTGAGAGCGCAAGGAAGCCAAGTTCCAGTCGCGAACATCCACACCGTCCACGAGGATCTGTCCACCTGTAGCATCATAGGTGCGATTGACCAATTTTGCCAACGAGGTCTTACCAGTGCCCGTCTGCCCAACGATGGCCACCGTTTGGCCTGGCTTGACAGAGAAGGAAATATCGCGAAGTACCGCTTCACCAGTGGGGTAGGCGAAAGTAAGGTTACGGAATTCAATCTCTCCGCGCATGGGTTGGGTGTAACCGGCCGAGTTCTGGTCCAAGTTAGTCTCGCGGTTGATCAACTCGAGAATCCTCTGGCTACCTGCCAGACCGGACGAAATGAGAGAATAAGCCCAGATAGATGTCCAGGTAGGGAATTCGAGCATTAATAGAATACCAAAATAGGCCACAACATCACCGATATTCAGGATGCCAAGCCGAAACAGCAAGATGGCGTGCAACAGACCGCCAGCGAGCGCTATGTAAAATAATAGCAAAGGCACGAAGCGGGCTTCCACATCACCCTGGCGAATGTTATTATTGCGAAGGTGGTGAGAATTGATGTTGAACCGCTTAATCTCAGCTTCTTCCTGGGCGGCACCTTTCATCGTCTCGATCCCATCCAGCACTTCAGAAAGATGCGTATTCATTTGACCAAAGGAGTCACGCACGTCTTCCGTGATTGGATTTAGCGTGCGCATGTACCAACGCAGGGCGATGAAATAAGCGATCGAGAAAAGGATAGGGGTGAGCAAGAGAGACCAATGATAATGCGGGGCAAAGAAGAACGGCATGGCCAGGAAGACGAGCGAACCAACCACCAGGTTGATACCGGGGCTGAACATGTAATTAACCTCGCGCACATCATTGGTGGCACGCGCCATCGTATCACCAACCGGTTGGAGATTATGGAAGGTCATACTCTTACCTAGTAGGGAAACATAGAGTTCATCTCGAACATCACGCTCAATACGCTGGGCAATCAGTTCAGCACCGAAATTACGTCCCAATTGAAGTACGCCGCGCAATATTTGCGACCCACCCATGATAAGTGCGAGCGGGAGAAGAACTTTTATCTCAGGCGGGACCTTCAACATGGCATTGAAGGCGTCACCGGTCAAGACCGGGACGTAGGCGGCCAATGCTGCGTTACCGACAGCCCCGAAAAACATGATGAGAACGAGCCACCAATAGCGCCGGGTGTGTGAAAGGATCCAGCGCACTGGATTGAGCCGGTTTACCTTATGGTGGCGGGGGAGGGTGAATTCAGCAGGAGGGGATGTGGTTGTCATGGGAGCACGGAGATAGATTTTACCATTCTTAAGAATAAAGCCGGGAGGTTTCCCGGCTAGCGCAGTTTGAGCATCTACGGTATGTCAACTAGCTACCAACCAATCCAGAGCCGCTCCAGGTCATCAAATGCTGACAGAAGAGTATCTTTGGTAATTTTGGCGAAAGTGATTATGAATTCCGAGGCGTGCTACCAGTACCCAGCACAGCCCGTTTGATAAAAGCCTGATTCGAACGTTGGATCAACTGGCGAACTGAATCCAGGTTTTCACGATTTCGATGGTATGGCGAAAATTGCTTAGCAGCAGTACCGATTTTATTGGCTATTTTCCAATGCTGTCTACCCCTTCTTGTTTTTACCGGCGCGGGGCTTTAAAATCGCTGCCAAACCCC
>CAISEG010000110.1 GCA_903884265.1 uncultured Anaerolineales bacterium
ACAGCGAACGCTGCGGCCCAAGCACAACGAACTTGCGACCAATACCAAGCTGCAGAGTGCGCGTCTTGATCTGCGCAATCTGGTTAGCAAGGAAGAAGGCCATCTGACCGTTGTCATATGTCGTGATGGTCTGGTTGCCGTACTGGTCAGCAGGCAGGTTGGTGGCGGTAGCGCCCGGAGCGTTGATGAAGCCTTCACCATACTGCGGCTGCAAACCAAACAGGGCCGCGTCACGGGCCTGCTGGAAGTGAGCCTGACGCATACCAAGGCGATAGGCCTCGGGAACGGCAAAGCCCCACCGGCCACCGGCTGCTACGTCATGGTGATCGTAGTTAGCGCGGACGCGGAACTGGTAGGTGTTGGTGTTGAACATCTGGGCCGAAATATCGACGCCCGGAAGTTCATTGGCGGTCGACTGCGAAGCAGATATCTTGGTGCGGATGTTCAACTGCTTTGCGTAGACAACCAGATCGTCCTCGGCCAGCTTGGCGCGAATCTTGCCGCCCTCCAGCACCTCGGTATAACCCGAAGCCTGCTGAAACTGCATGAAGATTTCCGGCTCGCGGAACGACGGTTCGATGATTTTATATGCACCGGCATTAATAGCCATGGCTTAATTCCCTTTCAAAAATAGGCTTGACTAGGCTTACGCCGTGGTGCCGCCGGTGAGCTGGATGATTGCGCAAGAACCGTTAAAGTTCCAAGTGGCGTTGCCTGTGACCGTGCTATACAGCACATTCATGCAGCCCGAAGGAACCACCTCCAGCACGGTGACGGGCAGAGCGCCGCCGCCAGCCAGAACCGTACCGCCCGACGAGTATGTACCCGGCGAGGATGCAGCAACCTGCGTGACCACAATAGTCGTGCTGTTAATGCTGACTACAGTGAACATACCATTGAAGCCAACGCCCGTGCCGCCAGTGCTAACCACACCCGTCACTTCAATGTCGTCACTGGCATTGATGTAAGAGGTCAGGTCAGTGCCCACTGTAAAGGTGGTGCGCCCGCCGCTGGTGGAGGCCCACACAGCGTTGGTAATGGTGGTGGCAGGATACGCGCCCGAATAGGGAATCAACTGCTGACTGGTGAAGTCCCAGCTAACCTGAGCGTTGATAAGGCCACCACGCAGCGAAATCAGCGAAGGGTCGCAAGCCACCGCGATGCGGGCACGCGAACCAAGCGGATAGTAGTTGATGCTCTGGCCCGAACCGGCAGTGCCTACGGGGCTATTGGGATCGGAGACGAGGTTATACGCCTGATCGAATACCGTGAAGCCAACCAGCGCAGTAGAACCGGAAAGCGAGTTAGCGCGCCCCAGAACCTGACCAAGAACGCTATTCGGGCCGGTCGAACTGATTGGCGAAATGTCAGCATAAACGCCAACGCCACCCCACATCGGGATCGTCTCGCTCTGCGAAACAATGCCCGAACGCAGGACGTTACGGGTGGACGGATCAGGGAAAGTCTGGCCCTGAATAAGACCATTCGAGGAAGCCCCATTAAAGAGACCCTGCCCCGAAGTAGTCAGCGAGGGATAACCGTTGTTAGCAGCCATTTTCTTTTACCTTTGCAGAAATGCTGTTGATTAGGCGCGACGAGCGTGACCGGAGAAGTCGCTCATCCACGATACCGGTTCACCAACGAACTCGTTGATGATGTGACCGCCAACCTGACGCGAGATTTCGCGCAGTTGGCCCGGCATTACATCGGCACCACGGCGGGCCGCTGCGATGGAATCCGAGTATACTTCGGTCAGGATGGTATCGAGCATGGCGTCATCGCTGACAGCCGACAGACGGGAGGTGGCCCACTTGGGCGAGTTCGACTGCAACTTGGCACCGAGGCGACGCTTGTACTGGGTGGGGGTTTCACCATCCAGAGGGGCGGGGGCACGGTCGCCAAACGCCTGAAACGCGGGGTCGGCCTGTTCCTGAATGACAGCGAAACGCTCACGATCCATATCGGAAAGCATTGCGGGGGCACGGCGGTTCAGGGCAGCAATCTCTGCACGCAGAGTTGCCATTTCGGTGCGGACGGAATCGGCCACGCGATGGTCTCCTTCTTCCTTTTCTTCAGCATCCTTGCGGCGCTTGTCGGCTGCGGTTTCGCGGGGCGTGCCCGGCTCTTCCACTTCCAGATCGTCATCGCATTCTTCCTCGTCCTTGCGGCGGGCGTCCTTGCGGCTGTCCTTCTTGTGCTCCGGCTCCTTGCCTTCTTCCTTGGCCCATTCCTTAAACGATTCCTCGGCGTCGGCCTTGGTGTCGTCGTCGTCATCGTCAGCCTTGGGTTCGGAACCCGGCTTGGCCATTTCCTTGAAGGTTTCCTCCATGGCGTCGATGCGCTTGTTTACGGAATCAAACTTCTCGCAAGCGTCCTTAATCATATCTGCGATCTGCCCGATTTTCTCGTCAGCATCGCTGATAATGTCATTCTTGTGGCCCTGTTCAGCCATAATTTTAACTCCTTAGTTGCGATTGCCGAACCGAGAGCGGAGCGCCATTACGGACGCTTGCAAACGGAGCAGATCAAGACTTTGGTTGGTGGCGGTAGCGCAGCCGATTGTGGTAACGGTTTGAGAGTCGGCCAGCGCATCAACGCTCTCAACACCTGTGGGATCGCCCCCCTTATCCCACACGCCATTTTCACAAATTGCGATATGGTCAAGCAGGGATGGTTTGCCTTCTATCAGCATGACCTTTCCGTTTTCCAGCGTCACCCGGTCATTCTCGGTGGGATCGGCAAAGTTAACGGCAGGACTTGTAGACAACTGCGTGTCACGCATATTTTGCGCGGCAGTCTCGTCGTAAATCTTAGCAATGCCCCATACCTCATCGGGCTTGTCAGCCGGAATATAGGGCAGCATAATCGAACCGATGATACGGTTGGTAAACTCTTCGCCATCCAATAGGCTGGCTTCCGGGTGTTCCCAGATCACTGCCAGACCATTGCACCGGGCCAGAAACTCATCATTGATGTAGATGCTTGGGTCGCGCCAAACAAACTCTTGCCGGGCATGGCGGTAGCTTGCGCCCGTGCCGGTAATGCGGATCGCAAACAGCCATACGTTCTCATACCGCTGGGGGCTTGTCAGACGGCCATCGGCAATAGCCTGTGCCACGCTTAGTTCGTCCATCTTGAAACGATCTAGGGTAATCTGGCATCCCGGATGCAGCGGTTGAGGTGGCGCGGTAATGGGCGACCACGCATAGCCGTCATGTTCGTTGGAAAGGCGAGGCGTAAATTGGTGGCTGACCTTTACCAGAAAAGTGGTAAAATCCACGGCCTCCGGCGAAGCCAGATCAAGCCCTTCCATGGCCAGAACAGGCTCCGCCGGAGTTAATGTCCGCGTCCAAGGGGATAGCTCATCCTTTTTAATATGGATGCCAGCTTCTTCATATGTCTCGCGGATAGCGCCTTCTTCGGCTTCCTCGCCGTCCTCCAGCTTGCCGCCGGGGATGCACCATTCGCCAGCGTGGTCGCCGCTTTCTGCACGACGCAGGAAAAGCGCACTATCGCCGCAAGTGAAAAGGATGCCAGCAGCGCGGATCATTTGCAGTTCCAAGCCTTTCTAGACCAGTAATTAGGCGAAGTCTTGTCGTCTGGGTCGCTTAGGTGGGC
>CAISEG010000111.1 GCA_903884265.1 uncultured Anaerolineales bacterium
CAATTCCGGCTCTTGAACCTTGAAAAGTTCGTCCATCTTTTCAATCCCATCTATTCGAATAAGATAGTCCATGAACGATGCCAGTTCTGTTAGAAGGGTGTCACGCCGTATGAGACAGCCCGGCGTATCCTCATATGCCTGGCTCAGATCATAATTCTTGAATAAGGGCAGGTAAGTTCCGTTTTTTATATTAATACGGACGCTGTCATCAAAAGACATACCTTTCCAAGTCTGCCAATAATTACCAGCGGCCCAGGTTGCCAAGCCTTCGTTCAAGGCTACATCGCCTGATCCCTCGAAATTTTGATGAAGGAAGACGTGACCGAGTTCGTGGGCGAACGTTGCAAGGACCTGTTCCTGGCTTGTTTTCTGGTCGGCAAAGATCAGGATCATTGGTTCTTGTTCATGATAAGTGATCCCACGCGGAGCACAGTCCCCCATCTGTGGTTTAAAAAAGGTGACAATTATTTTTGTGCTGATGGAGGCATTGGTACGCTCGCTGACATCGCGATAGACTTGCTCCGCCTGCTGCTGCCACCATGCAAGGTCAACAGGGATGTAGTTCTTCTCCTCAAAGAATTCCAAATGGATGCTCTCAGCCACCTTTTGCCCGTCTGCCATGACCTGGTCTGGGTTTGGCAGACGATTTTTATTGCCGAAAACCTGATCGATGATTTTTGCCAGGGAAGATGGCTGTTGATAAATAGTTGTCGGTAAGGGATCGGGTGAAGGGGTAACTTGAGGAATGGGCACACTGGTCGGTGTGGCAGTTCTGGCTGGTGAGCAAGAGCTCACCAACAAAACACCAAACATGATCAGCTTCTTCGCGGTTCTAAGCATGCTGCTCCAGGCTATTCCCGCACATTCTTTCCATATCCCGGCTCGACGAGAATTTTCCCGTCCTTGAAAGATTCACTCCCCCGCAGCACGACACGCGTTACTTGGCCTTTGACTTTCCAGCCTTCAAAGGGCGTCCAGCCACAGCGGGAGTGCATGTCCGCGGCATGGAGCTCATAGGTGGTATTCTCGTCCACTTCGACCCAAGTCTCGGGCTGTTCGGGAAGGTTGAAGATGCGGCGCGGGTTGGTAACCATTCTCAGGATCAAATCGTCCAACGTCAGGCGTCCGGCATCAACCGCGGTAAGCAAGAGGGGGAGCATGGTTTCCAAGCCAGGGAAGCCGGGCGGGGGATTTTCACCATCCTTTTCAGCCAGGGTGTGCGGGGCATGATCGGTGGCGAAACAGTCGATGCTATCCAGATTGGCCCACAGGGCCTCCACATCTTCTTTTGTAGCTAATCTTGGCCGCACCTCGCCGCGGCCGGGATGGCCATGGCTGATGGCAGGAATATCCTCTTTGGATAGGAATAAATGATGCGGACAAACTTCGCAGGTCACTTTGATGCCGCGTTCCCTGGCTGCTTTGATGAGCAGGACTTCCTCTTTCAACGAGATATGTGCGATGTGAACTGGCCGGTTATAAATAGCCGCCATCAGGATGATAGCAGCCATGCTGCGGCTTTCCGAGTGGGCCACGATGGGCAGTTCCCCCGGCCATGTTTTGAAATGCTCCTGCCAGAGGGTCATGTCGTCCAGACGCAGTTGACCGAAGGTGCTGTCGAGGTACATCTTCAGACCGGCGGCGCGTTGGGGCAAGCCTGAATGTTCATCCCAATCGGTATTATCCGGACCCGCGCCGAGGAATTGGGCATAGTCGCAGTGGGCCTTGGGGTGCGCCGCATCGAGCGCCAGATCGAGGGTCGCAGCGTCGAAAATGGGCGGTTTGGTATTGGGCATGGTCAGCAGCATGGTCACACCGCCAGCCAACGCGGCAGACGTGCCGGTGTCCCAGTCTTCTTTGTGAGTCTGACCGGGTTCGCGCAGGTGAACGTGTGGGTCGATCAATCCGGGAAGTTTTATCATCAGTAACCAGGGTTTGGGGGTCAAGCGTTAGGAATATTATAGTCCGTTCAGGCAAGGAAAGGGACCAGGAGAAAAGCAACTCCCAGTCCCTGTTTTCTATTAGGCAAGAATCTGCCTTATTCGGCTCTCACTTCGGGCGTTTTGAAGATCAAGAAGATCAAATTAAGCAGTATACCGAGGATCGCTGCAAAAACGATCGCCGGGATGCCATTTGGGAACAATACCGGGATCTGGAAGGGGAATACACCGTTCGGGAGAGCCAGATTACCGCCGATACCGCAGATAAGGATGATGGCACCGACTGCGAGGTTCTTTGGATCGAACAGGTTGACTTTCTCGGACTGGATAAGGGCTATACCCTGCATCCCGATCACACCGAACAGGTAGATGCCTAATCCGCCCTGAACGGCAACCGGAAGGGTATTGACCACCGCTACCAGCTTGCCAAAGAAACCGAGTATTATGGCCATGAACCCCGCGGTCATCAGCACGGCAGTGGAATAATTACGGGTGATGGCCATCAACGAGTTGTTCTCGCCGTAGTTGGTACCCGCGCAGCCACCCAGGAAACCGACAATCAGGTCATCTGAACCATCTGCCACCAGATTCAGGCCGATCAATTTCTTGATTTCTTGCGGTTTACGACCCAATTCAACCGCCAGAGTATCAATATAAAGGCTCATCTGGTACAAATGCGCGGTGCTCTCAGGAACTGTGGCAATGAAGATCAGAGCGATACTCAGCGCCATGCCCCAGGCATTGGGATCATTGAAAGCCGGGAATGTGAATTTTGGAATACCGACCCAGGGAGCCGCAATGACATGCTCAAAATGGACCAATCCGAAGGGGATGGCAACCAGGTAGCCAAAAATCGCTCCGAGTAAAATTGGCAGCATCCCGATCAGGCCTTTTCCTCGCAAGTAGACCGAGAACAGGATCGTTGCCACCAGGGTGATGAAAGCCACCAGCCAGAATTTCCATGCCAGATCCGCGGCGACTTTAATGGCCATCCCACCAGCATTGTTGAGTGCCGAACCAGCCAACGCTACACCAATGACCAACGCCATGGAACCAGTCACGATGGGAGGCAGAACTTTGTCTAACGCTTCCTTTCCGATACGCATGATGAGGAAACCGAAGGCAATTTCGAAGACTGCAGTCAGCATGATGCCAACCTGAACAATGCGCACACCGTCGGGACAATAGACCTGAGTTGGGTCATTGAAACAGGCCGGGGCGAATTTACTCATTACGACCATGATCACCGCGATGTAAGAAAACGATGAACCATAATACATCGGGATCTTACGCTTGGCCACCAACAAGGCAATGATCGTGCCCAGGCCGGAGGCCAGCAACGTGACACCGACGTCAAACTTGGTCAGGATGGCTACCAGCACGGTAGCCGGGAACATGGTCAAGAACTGCTGGAAACCCAGGCTGAGCATGGCTCCCACCGGCGGGCGGTCATCTGGCAGATAGCCAATGACTTTCCCCTGTGCAGATGATGTGGGTTTGGATTGCATTTCTGTTGACATTCTTCCTCCTTTGGGAATTGGGTTGTTTTTTTTTGTGTCTATTCCGTCGCTAGACAAAAAAAAGAGAGCCGTAAAACGGCTCTCCTAAAAAACTAAATCTGTGGGCTTGAAAACCCGCAGGCGTTCAAAATCGCGAAAGAAGTGTATTTCAGACATTGGAAGCAATTCTATGCCAGATATGAATTTTGTCAAGGGTTTTGGAGTAAAATCCATCGAACGAATATATTTGTCCTATTTTAATAATACAACCGATGTTTCCCCCAGGAGAGAACCGGTATGACATACACACAATTCAAGGTCCCCACGGGCGGGGAGAAGATCACCACCGAGGGCAGAAAACTCCACGTCCCGGACCAGCCGATCATTCCATACGTAGAAGGCGACGGGACCGGGCGCGACATCTGGCGCGCGTCTGTGCGGGTTTTTGATGCGGCTGTCCAGAAGGCTTACGGCGGCAAGCGCAAAGTCCATTGGATGGAAGTCTTCGCAGGTGAGAAGGCCTTCAAACAGTTCAAGACCTGGCTGCCCGACGAGACGGTCCAGGCGTTCACTGAATTCCTGGTGGGCATCAAAGGCCCACTGACCACACCCATCGGCGGCGGCATCCGCTCGCTGAATGTGGCCCTGCGCAAGCTGCTCGACCTGTACGTCTGCCAACGCCCGGTGCGGTGGTACAAGGGCGTACCTTCGCCTGTGCTTCACCCCGAATACGTGGATATGATCATCTTCCGGGAGAACACGGAGGATATCTACACCGGCATCGAGTTCCAATATGGCACTGCTGACAACACGAAGTTCATGACGATGTTCAAGGAAGCCTTCCCGAAGGAATACGCCAAGATGCGCTTTCCCAATACGGCAGCCATCGGCATCAAGCCGGTCTCGATGGAAGGCACCGAGCGGCTGGTGCGCGCCGCCATTCAATGGTCGCTGGATAACAAGCGCAAGAGCGTGAACTTCGTCCACAAGGGGAACATCATGAAGTTCACCGAAGGTGCATTCAAAGACTGGGGCTATGCCCTCGCCAAGCGTGAATTCCGCAACGAGATTGTCACCGAGCGCGAATCCTGGATCCTGGGCAACAAGGAAAAGACCCCCGGCTTGAGCCTCGACGAGAATGCGAAGATGATTGATCCGGGCTTTGATATGATGTCGTCCGACCAGCAGAATGATATCAAGGGCGAGGTCGGGACCGCGCTGAAACTATGGGACACGCACGGTGGCGGCAAGTGGAAGTCCAAGCTGATGATCAAAGACTCGATCGCGGACGTCAGCCTGCAATTCACGATCATCCGCCCGCGCGACTACGATGTGATCGCCACCCTGAACCTGAATGGCGACTATCTTTCAGACGCGCTGGCCGCGCAGGTGGGCGGGATCGGCATTGCTCCCGGTGCAAATATCAACTACGTGACGGGTCACGCCATCTTCGAAGCCACCCATGGTACTGCCCCGAAATACGCCGACCTGGACAAGGTCAACCCCGGCTCGGTCATCCTCTCAGGTGAGATGATGTTCCGCTACCTGGGCTGGACGGAGGCGGCCGACCTGATCGTCAAGGGTATGGAAGGCGCAGTGGCGGCCAAGACTGTCACCTACGATTTTGCCCGGCTGATGGAAGGTGCGACGGAGATCAAATGCTCGGAGTTCGGCGACGCGATCATCAAGCATATGGATTAATTCCGGACTAGCTGCATATGAAACTAAATCCCACCAAAGATGGATGTAGGCGCGGGTGTAGCCATTTTCACCGCGATAGTAGCGACTAAAGCCGTTTCAACAATAGACTATAAAAAGAGAAAGCCGCTCAAGCGGCTTTCTCTTTTTGGTTTGAATTTACAGTTTACTTGTTCAGGCTCATCACATAGGCGATCACATCGGCGATCTGTTGCTGGGTCAGGATGCCTTGCGTTCCAAAGGATGGCATGGTTAGTTTGGGGCTGTCGCCCCCAGGGGTGGAACCATTCTGGATATAAATGTCCAGGTTGGTGATAAAGCTCTTCAGGTCCGCACCCTTGATCTCAGGATCGATTGGATTCAAGGACGGGACGGTGCCATCATCAGAACCGGGATTCTCAATACCCTGTATGCCGTTTTCACCATGGCATTTGGCACATTGAGCCTCAAAAACGGTTAAACCTGCGGTCGGATCGCCAGTCAGATCGACTGCCGTTCCGGGCATTGGAACGACCTCCAGCGTGGAAGCCTGCTCTGCCGTCTGCGGCATGCCAGCCATCACCCAGCGCGTAAGCATGTCCACATACTGCGGGTCGAGTAGTTTCGTGGGAGGCATCTGGCGGATGACTTTACCTGTAATTGGATCAAGGCCCTCCTGGCCGTTGATCAGTTTCAGCAACAGGCTTTCGGGGTCGCCGGCGGTAACCAGCGGGGCATTGTCGCCGGTGTTTATCATTTCATTGTAGGAGGTCATGATGTAGTTATTGTTCTGCTTTCCGGCCTGGTGGCATGAAGCGCAGTAACGCTTAACCAGCGGCTGGATGTGCACATCCCAGGAGGGCACCTCGCCCGGGTTGAGTGTCGGGATGGAACTGATCGCTCCGGCAGGCATCTCAGCGCGGTCATCCCAGGAGTAGCGCATGAAGGCCACAAGAGAATCGATCTCGGTTGTTGAGAGGCCGCCGCCGTAGGCCTTGCCGAAGGGGTTCATACCCAGGTCCGGCTGACCGTAAGAGATGATATCCTTGAGAGTCTGGTCAGAGCGGGTATACATTTCGTCCTGGCTGTGGATGGTTTTCATGTTGAATCCGTCCAACCCTGCCACACCCTGGATGATGCCACCTTCACCATCAGAACCATGGCACTCGGCGCAGTTGATCGAATACAAGTCCTGGCCGAGGGCGATCTGTTCGGAAAGTGTATTCGCCTGCTGGACCTCGGCCGCGGGTGTGGTTTTCGGAGCGATGGCAACCACAACAACCGCCACGATAGCCATCAGGACCGAGGCAGCGACCGCCGTCCATTTTTGCAGGCGGCTGGCCAAAGGTCTGGATCTTTTCGCCAGGAAAGACGATCCCACAATAATGATGTAAGCCAGGATCGGGATGACCAGGCCGGTCATGAACTGAAGCAGGGTCATGGTGGACATGCCGCTGTTTCCGGAAATGGCAGGCACACCAGAGATGGTCGTCAGGACGATCATGCTGACCACGAAGACGCCCATGATGCTCAGCCCCATGGTGCGCCGGGAATAGTGACGGAAGGGGTTCCTGTCGATCAAAGGCAGGGCGAACAGAAACAGGATGACCAGGCCGGGAATGACTGCCGTGGCGATCCACTCGATCTTTCCCAGCAGGGGGATCTGTCCATAAACGGCCAGGAACTTGAACAGGAACAGGAAATACCATTCCGGTTTTGGAACGAAGGTCGAATCGCTGGGGTCTGCTTTCGGTTCACCTGGCACGCCGATGAAGGTTGCCAGCAGGATCAGGAGGATAAAGATCCCCAGGGAAACCAGCAAATCCTTGTAGATGCTGTCGGGCCAGAAGCGCTCGCCTTTTTGCAGGGCGATCTTGTATTTTTCGTGGACTTTCTTCTTTTGTTCTTCTTTCATGTCCGCGCTCCTTTAGTCGTCCCTGCCCGGGAATTCTGATTCACCGTGCTTGATGATGAGATACAGGTGGACGCCGATCAGCCCGGTCAGTACGGCAGGGAGCATCCAGATGTGGGCTGCAAAGAACCGGCTCAAGGTCAGCGCGCTCAGGTCGGTACCGCCGCGCAGGACCCTCAAAATGAATGGGCCGACCCAGGGCACGCTCCCGGCAATGGACGTGGCAACCGTGGTGGCCCAGTAGGCTTTCTGGTCCCAGGGCAGCAGGTAGCCGGTAAAACCCATTCCCAGCGTACACAGCAACAAGCCTACGCCGATCAGCCAGGTGAGCTCGCGCGGGTATTTGTACGAGGCGGTCACAAAGACCCGGAGCATGTGAATGAAAACGACCAGCACCATCAACGAGGCGCCCCAGTGGTGGATGCCCCGGATCAACCAGCCAAATGCGACTCCGTTCATGATGTACTGGATGCTGTCGTAGGCGTGATCGGGGGAGGGAGTGTAATAGACGCTCAAGAAAATGCCGGTGGCACCTTGTAGCAGGAACAGGAACAGGCTGGCCGAGCCAAGCGTGTTCCACCAATTACCCTTGGGTTCAGGGCGGTCGAGGGTGGCTTTATACAGGTCGTTCAGTCCGAGACGTTCATCCAGCCAGGCGAAAAGCTTTTTCCACATCATGTTACGCTCCCAGGAAATGAATGAACAAAATACCGTCTTCGACCTTGACCTGGTCGCCGCTATAACGATCCAGCGGACGGGGCGGCGGGCCGCCCAATACCTGGCCGTTTATCCCGAACTGGGCATCGTGGCAGGGACAAATGTATTCCTGCTTGTCTGCAAACCAGTTGACGTGGCAGCCCAGGTGGGTGCATTTATTGGAAAGCACCAGCGTTTCCGTCTCTGAGGTGCGCAATACAAATACACCGTAACTGTTGACGGTTTTTTCCCAGCCATTGACGATGCTGCGGGTGAAGGAGGCTGGGGCGGGTTTCCCGATTTCGAAGGCGGCGAGCTTCCCCAGCGGTACCCAGGCATCCGTACTGGCCGACTTGAGCGCCGGATCGATCAGATAGGCGATGGCTGGCACGGCAACCACTGCGCCGATGAACGTGCCCACGGCCGCCGTGGTGAGCTTGATAAAATCGCGGCGGCTGATGTGATGAGAACCTGCCATGCGAACCTCCTGGTATGGATTGGATTGTATATTGTACAATGGATAAGTATAAATCCGCGTTATATGATTATAAAGACGTTTCCTCCATCCCCAAGAGGATGTCTGGAACGAATAATCCATGAGTATTGTCACCTTTATCGAAATTTATGAGGATGGGATAATAGAGCGTGTTAAAATCCCTGTGATGGTTGTTCGTTTTTAAAAATTTGTTTAAATTAAGGAGGCGTAGATGGGTCTCAAAAAGAATGTCGGCCTCGTGGAAGGCCTGAGATATCAAGGAAAAGGCCCGATGTTGACTTATGTGCTGCACAGGATCGGCGGCCTGGGGATCGTCACCTTCGTGGGACTGCACATGATCGCGTCCTTCCTTTCCAACCAGGCCTGGGGGACGGGTGTCGGGCTCTTCATCAATACCATCTACGAGTCCTGGATCTTCCAGATATTCATCTTCTTCTGTGCGCTGTTCCATGCCATCAACGGCCTGCGCATCGTCATCCTGGATCTTTGGCCAAAGCTGATCGAATACCAGCGCGAAGCCATCTGGATCGAATGGTGTGTTTTCCTGCCCATTTACGGCATTGCACTTTTCGTCATCATTCGAAGTGGATTGGGAGGCTAATAAATGAAAGCGAAACCGAGAATGGCTCCCCAAAAGGGTTTCAATTTTGATTACTTGATGTGGCTTTTCACCCGCCTGTCTGCCCTGGCGATGTACCTGATCGCCATTGTGGGTGTTACCGCCGCGCTGCTGATGAGCGCTCGCCAGAACATGAGCGTGGCTGACCTGATGCGCTGGGCTTTTATGCCGAACCCAAACCACGTTGCCAATACCAGCGTTGCGGATATTGAAGTCTGGAAGGGCATCTTCTGGAATGTGATGGGCATCTTAATGCTCTTTTTTGCCGGAGCGCATGGATTGCACGGCCTGCTCAATGTGCTGGAAGATTACATCTCCCGCACCTGGGTGCGCAACTTACTGCGCGGCCTGGTTTTCCTGGTCTGGGTGCTCATGAGCGCCATTGGCGTCTACGTGATTTTGTTATGATAGGAGCGGCAGCATGAAAACCCATCAATTTGAAGTGATCGTCGTTGGCGCAGGCGGGGCAGGTTTGATGGCTGGCCTATATGCCTCCAGGACAGCCAAAACTGCCATCATCACCAAACTCTATCCCACCCGCTCGCACACCGGTACCGCCCAGGGCGGGATTGGCGCCGCCCTCGGCAGCGAAGAAGAAGACCACCCCGAATGGCATACCTATGACACGGTGAAGGGTTCAGATTACCTCGGCGACCAGGATGCCATCGAGTTCATGTGCGAAGAAGCCGTTCAGGCGGTTTACGAGTTGGAACACATGGGCCTGCCCTTCGACCGCACACCGGAAGGCAAGATCTCC
>CAISEG010000112.1 GCA_903884265.1 uncultured Anaerolineales bacterium
CCAATTTGATAAAAGGATCATCCGGATCGGTGCGAGCTGGTGACTCACCACCAAGTTGTTCCACTTTGATATCGGAAAAGCCATTCAAATCCAAATGCCGGCGCAGTTGAGCGACAACTTCAGTAGGATCCTGGTCCGGGACAAGGCGGAAATCCACTTTGGCAGAAGCCCGAGCAGGTTGAACAGTCTTTGATCCGGGACCCTGGTAGCCAGAAGTCAACCCGCAAATGGTACAAGTGGGGGTGAAGACTTCCTCAACACGCAGATCTACGCCGCTGGTCAGGCCTTTAATAAATTCTTTAACGCCGTATTGCTCTTTATAAACATTAGCCGTTTCAGGTAGGGCATCCATCAGTTCAATATCCCGTGCAGACGGTTTACGAACCTTATCGTAAAAACCGGGCAGGCAGATAAGTTCGTCAGAACCTTTCAAGCTGGCGAGAGCCCAAACCAACCGCCAGGCGGCGTTAGGGAAGATCGAGCCCCCTGTTCCTGAGTGGACGTCAGTGGAGGCGGTTTCAACCGAAAGTTCAACGTAGCAAATACCTCGCAAACCGAGATACTGCACGGGTGTATCGGTATGGTCCACTCCCCCGAATTCCCAGATACAACCATCGGCCTTAAGCCGTTCCAGATTAGCGCGTACATATTCATGCAAGTGGGCACTGGAGGTCTCTTCCTCACCCTCGATGATGAACTTAACCGTGCAGGGCAGTTCGCCTAATATTGAAAGCAAGGCATCGACCGCGAACAGACGGGCAACCAGATGGCCCTTATCGTCCCCTACACCACGACCAAAGAGTTTGCCATCCCGCAAGGAAGGTTTGAAGGGCGGCGTTTCCCAAAGCTCGAGCGGTTCGGGCGGCTGTACATCATAATGACAGTAGAAGAGCAATGTTTTTTCGCTCCTGCCCTTGCGTTCCCCAAAGACAACCGGCGCACCACCGGTGGGCATTACTTCGGTAGTGAAGCCACGTTGCCTTAACATTTTAGCGACCAGCCCGGCGCATTCCAGCATCCCCAGGTTCTGCGCACCCACCGATGGCTGAGCCACCAGACGGGAAAGTTCAGCGATACTCTCATCCATGTGGTTTTCGAGATAGGAGTCAAATCTGGCGTAATCAGTCATTTTATCTCCTCTATTTGGCGATTAACCCAGAAAGCCAGGATCCAGAATAGTAACCAGCATAGGCGAACATCAACATTTTTAGTATCTTACCAATCGTACAGGCAAGAAGGAATTTCCAGAGGGGTAATTTTAACGCACCGGCTGACATACCTGCCAGATCGAAAAGCGGGTTAGGGATAAAGGCGAGTATCAAAATAGCCCCATAGGCCAAGTTTTGGTGAGATTTCATCCAAGAAGTCAGCCGGTTATAGAGGGCTGTACGTTCGGCTACTCCTTGTCCGCTGAAACCAGCCATATATCCGGTAAGTTCGCCGAGCGCCGCACCTAATCCGGCCGCGACCGCCACGCCAAAGGGGTTGAAGATAGCACCCATGGCGGTTGTGAAAGCCACTCCTGGCAGTGGGATAATAATGGTTGCATTGGCTGCGATGGAGATCAAGAAAATGCCAATATAGCCATAATTTTCGAGCTTCCTGACCTGACCCCTGAAAATAAAGAGAATGGCGATGAGCGCCACCACGCCAACCAGAGACAAGACGCGCAGGATCGTGAGGCGCGTTTTCGGGTTCATGCTTCGGTAATAGTTACTTTATTCAGTTTGATTGCTGGAGAGTTGATTTTACCCGGGTCGCGTTCCGGTATGGATAGGAGAACGTCCATGTCGGAGACGACCTGTCCAAATACGGTATGCATATTGTTCAAATGTGGAGTTGGAACATGGGTGATGAAAAATTGCGAACCATTCGAGCCCGGACCAGCATTCGCCATCGACAGAACCCCAGGTTTATCATGTCTCAAAGATGGCTGGAATTCGTCTGCGAAGCGATAGCCCGGGCCGCCGCGGCCGGTGCCGGTGGGGTCGCCGCCCTGGGCCATAAAATCGGTTATCACGCGATGAAAGATCGTGCCATCATAAAACCCCTCTCGCGACAGGAAGACGAAGTTGTTGACCGTGACGGGCACCTTGTCAGCAAAGAGCTCGAGGAGGATGTCGCCTTTGTCTGTGGATAAAGTGGCGGAGTATTTCTTTTTCAGGTCAAGTACGAATTCAGGAGGTTTATTCCATTGTTTCATCTGCTCATCCTTTATGTACAAGGTAGGTGCGGCCTCGGTTCGACCGCGTTGGAGGAATGCTACGAGAGCATCGTTTCAATTCTTGCCACGACCATATCGAGGGCGGCAGCGTTGAACCCGCCTTCAGGAATAACCACGTCTGCGTAACGTTTGGATGGTTCTACAAACTCAAGGTGCATTGGGCGCACTGTGGACAGGTATTGTTTGATAACTGATTCGGTGGTCCGGCTCCGCTCAGTGATATCACGTTCAAGACGACGGATAAAACGAAGGTCGGAGTCAGTGTCCACAAAAATCTTGACATCGAACAATTCCCGTAAAGATGCCTCGGTGAAAATTAAAATACCCTCCACCAGAATAACACCACGCGGCTGGACGGTGTATGTCCGCTGCGTACGGCTGTGGGTGGAGAAATCGTAGATCGGAACTTCAACAGGCTGTCGGCTTTTAAGCTGAAGTATGTGTTGGGTGAGCAATTCCGTCTCGAGAGAGTTGGGATGATCGAAATTGACTTCAGCGCGTTGAGCAGGAGGCAAGCCGCTCAGGTTCTTGTAATAAGCGTCGTGTTGGAGAAACGATATCCGGTCTGGACCGACGCGTTGAAGAATGGTCTGAGCGACGGTCGTCTTCCCTGACCCCGACCCGCCAGCGATGCCTATGACAAGTGGGGAGCGAGTATTCATATGTATGAATTATACCCTTTCCCCCTGGCATAGGAATTTAAAAATCCCTAAATCATAAACGGAAGTGACATAAGTCACTTGAACTCATCCAGATAAACCTGTAAAGTATTAGTGCAAGTCGGAAATAAACAATCAGGTCTGAAATGATGTCCGAAAACGACCAAATTGACCTAGAAATTGTCGAAGTTCTCATGGAAGATGGCCGCATGGCAGCGGCTGAAATTGCGCGCCGCATTGGCGGGGGGATTTCAGAACGTGTTGTTCGTTACCGAATTGAACGCATGATCAATGACAAGGTAATTCAAATCTGCCCAATTGTAAGTGCTCAAGCATTTGGGCTGAATACACGCGCCGATGTTGTTCTGGAAGTTGAAGCGGATGCCATCATGGATGTGGCACACAAAGCCATGGCGTACGATTGCGTTTCATACGTGGCCTGTTCCATTGGCGAAATGGATGTTTCGATCCAGGTGGTGGCGAAAGATACTGCCGAGATCTACCGGTTTGTGACTGAAGTGATCGGGAAAATGCCGGGAGTGCGCAAGACGACAACTTCCATCGTACCAATCGTCCTGAAAGACGTATACCAGTGGCGTATGCCTCGAGCCAGTGTTAAAAAAGAAAACACAGCAAACTCCAAATAGCAACCTTATGAGGTCAGAATGTTGAATCTTCCCTGGGAAAAAAGTAAAGCGCTTCAACAAAGGGCGTACAAAGTCATGCCATTGGGAGTTAATTCGAATTTTCGTTTCTGGGGGGAAGGCATTACTCCATATATGCAAAGTGCAAAGGGGGCTTATCTTTGGGATGCTGATGGGAATAAATATATTGATTATCGGATGGGGTTTGGCCCAATTATTCTGGGTCATGCTTACGATGAAGTCAATGAGAAAGTCAAGACGGAGATCGACCTGGGTACGCTTTCGGCGATGACCTACGAACTCGAAATTGAGACCGCTGAAAAATTTGTCAAGATGTGCCCTGGCGTTGAGATGATCCGGTTTGCCTGTTCGGGTACTGAAGCCACAATGCACGCAATCCGCGTAGCCCGTGCATATACCGGGCGGGAGCGCATAATCAAGTTCGAGGGGATGTATCACGGTTTCCATGATTACACTCTTTGGTCCACTTATGCTCCGACGGAGGCATATGGGAGTTGTGGTAACCCAATTTCTGTACCGTCCAGCTCCGGCATCCCGCGTCAGCTGAGCGAGCTGATCACAACCTTACCGTTCAATAATCCGGATGTGTTCGAGAAAACATTGAAATCCATCGGCGAGCAGGTGGCAGCCATTATCGTTGAGCCGTGCATGGGGAATTGCGGCGCCATCCTGCCAGTCAAAAACTTCCTGCAATTCATTCGGAAACAATGTGATAAATATGGGATCGTTATGATCCTGGACGAGGTCAAGACAGGCTTCCGTGTCGCTAATGGCGGCGCTCAGGAGTACTACCATATCAAGCCGGATCTGGCAACATACGCCAAGGCATTTGCCAATGGATACCCTCTGGCTGCCTTCGGTGGGAAGAAAGATATCATGTCCATTATTGGGCATGGGGTTGCACAGGGCGGGACGTTCACGAACAACAAACCGGGTGTTGCTGCAGCCTGGGCAACGCTAACCATCCTAGATCGAGAGCCGGTCATCAAGACCATCGAAAAGCGGGGCAAACGTCTCATGGATGGGATAGGTAATATTTTCAAAGAGTCAGGTATCCCGTTCTGTATGAACGGCTATCCCGCCATGTTCTCATTTGCAATCGGAGTGGAAGAAGTTAGAGACCAGCGCACATGGAACGAAAGCGAGAAAGATTATTACCTGGCATTGATCGAAGCGATGATCGGACGAGGGGTTATGCCCGATCACGATGCGCGCGAACCCTGGTTCCTGTGCTACTCGCACAGCGAGGCGGACATTGATACGACATTGGATGTAGTGCGCGGAGCTGTGAAGGTTGTGAAACGGTAAACCTTGAATTCGAAAAGTTCACACCAAAAATGTGAACTTTTCCATGGAGGTACATTTGTCTATATATTCTTCACAAGAGATTGTGCAAATGAACCGGGAATTCACGTTTTTCTCCTGGTCAGTCCAAGGGCAGACCAATCCCATCCCGGTGGAAAAGGCAGAAGGGATCTATTTTTGGGACATGGACGGAAAACGGTACATCGACTTTTCGTCGCAGTTGATGAACACAAATATTGGTCACCAGCACCCGAAGGTAGTGAAGGCCATTCAGGATCAAGCAGCCAAGCTTTGCTTTGTCCATCCAGGAAACGCAACCGAGCCACGCGGCTTGCTGGGTAAAAAACTGGCAGAGGTGACGCCAGGGAACCTCAAGAAAACCTTCTTTACTTTGGGTGGGTCGGAAGCGAACGAAAACGCCATCAAAATTGCCCGTTTTTATACAGGACGCCACAAAATACTGGCGCGCTATCGCTCGTATCATGGTGCAACCCATGGTTCAATCGCATTAACCGGCGATTATCGCCGCCTTGCAGTAGAGCCAGCAATGCCGGGGAGTGTACATTTCCTGGATCCTTTCTGTTACCGCTGCCCGTTTGGGCAAAAAATTGAATCATGCAAACGCGAATGTTTATCCCATCTGGAAGAAGTAATCCGGTACGAGGGTCCAGATAAAATCGCGGCAATCATCATGGAGGGAGTGGTCGGTTCAAACGGGCTGATCGTTCCGCCAGACGACTACTGGCCACGCGTACGTGAAATATGCACTAAGTACGGGATCTTACTTATTTCCGACGAGGTGATGAGCGGATGGGGGAGGACCGGAAAATGGTTTGCAGTGGATAACTGGGATGTCACCCCCGACATTATTACAACCGCTAAAGGCATCACCAGCGGTTACATGCCGCTCGGGGCAGTCATAGTCTCTGAGCCGATCGCCAAATTCTTCGATGACAAGTATTTATATGCAGGGCTGACGTACAACGGCCATGCCCTGGCCTGCGCTGCGGCTGTAGCAACCATTAAAGTTTACGAAGAAGACAATCTCCTTGAAAATGCTGTCATGGTAGGCAAACATCTTGGCCAGGCACTTGAAGACATCAAGTCCCGGCATGCCTCGGTAGGCGATGTCCGCTATATTGGCCTGTTCTCTGCAATCGAACTGGTCACCAATCGGGAAACCAAGGAAAGCTTTGCTCCGTCTGTGATGACCGAAGTTGGCAAACATCTGCGGCAAAATGGATTGTTCACTTTCATCATGGCGAACAATATGGGCAGTATAGTCTTTATCGTGCCCCCATTGTGTATTACTAAAGAGCAATTGGATGAGGGGTTGGAGATTATTGAGAAGGCATTGAAAATCACTGATCAGGCAAGCATGTAAGACTATCTTCTGGCATGCGGAGATGAAAATGAGCGAAGAGATCTTGAAGAACTATGTAAATGGAAAATGGATGCAATCCTCAAGTGGGAAATTCCGTGACGTTCCGAACCCCGCTACAGCTGAAATTTTAGCCAAAGTACCGGTTTCCTCCTTGAGCGAGTTGGACGAAGCTGTCCAGCTTGCACACAAAGCTTTTCAAATTTGGCGGAAAGAGCCAGTCACAAAGCGCATCCAATATCTCTTCAAACTTAAAGACCTTCTGGAAGCCAATTTTGAAGACCTGGCCCGGTGCATCACCGAAGAACATGGGAAAATTCTGGAAGAGTCGCGCGGTGAAATGCGGAGAGCTATTGAAAATGTTGAAGTGGCCTGCGGGACCCCATCCCTGGTAATGGGAGATGTAGTTGAAGATATCGCCCCGGGTATTGATGAAATGATGATCCGCCAGCCATTGGGTGTGGCAGGTATCATTTCCCCGTTCAATTTCCCGGCCATGATCGCTTTTTGGTTCATCCCTTATGCAGTAGCGACTGGCAACGCCGTGGTCATCAAGCCCTCCAGCAGAGTACCGATCACAATGGTCAAATTGTTCCGTATCATGGAAGAGGCAGGATTCCCAGCCGGAGTGGTCAACCTGGTCCATGGCGGCTCAGAAATAGTAAATGGGATGCTTGACCACCCTTTGATCAAGTCGATCAGTTTCGTCGGCTCGACCGAGGTGGCCATGCATGTGTACAGTTGGGGGACGGCGCATGGCAAGCGTGTCTCGGCGGCAGGTGGCGCCAAGAACCCGGTGTTGATCCTTCCGGATGCGGATGTGGACACCACAACATCCATCATGATGGATAGCGCATTCGGATGCTCAGGTCAACGCTGCCTGGCAGCTTCAACAGCAATCATGATCGGAGAAGCGGATAAGATCTTCATCCCCAAGTTTGCCGAAGCGGCGGCGAAGCGCGTTACCGGTTTCGGACTCAACCCTGAGGTGCAGATGGGACCGGTTATTACACCGGAAGACAAAAAACGCATCGAAGGCTTGATCCAGCAAGGTTTGGAAGAGGGGGCAGAAATGTTGGTTGATGGAAGGAACGCAGCCATCGCGGGCTATGAGAAGGGAAACTTCATAAAACCGACCATCTTGACCGACACGCCGGTCGGCGGGATTATCGCCTCAACAGAGGTATTCGGCCCGGTCCTGGGAATAATGCATTGCGAGACGGTGGAAGAAGCAATCAAAATACTGAACGATGGCCTGTACGGCAACATGGGATCAATATTCACCCGGGATGGCTCGATCGCGCGTAAATTCCGGAACGAAGCTGATGCCGGTAATATTGGAATCAACATTGGTGTAGCTGCCCCGATGGCATTCTTTCCGTTCAGCGGCTGGAAGAACAGTTTCTTCGGAGACTTGCACGGCCAGGGGAAACACGCAATCGAGTTCTTTACTCAAACCAAGGTCATTATCGAACGCTGGCCTAAAGATTGGACAAGAAAATTCTAGATAAGGAAGGAGGCACGAAAGAGAAAGTTTAAAACCAGTATTTGCGAATCCGTTGCTACTCATACTCTAAAAACATTATTACCAACTTTTGAGAGGAGAATTGACTAATGCCCGAACAAATGGCTTTTGCTCGTAAGGCCAGTGGACTGGTAAGAGGTCTTTCGTTGATCGATGCATTCGGCGTCGGCTTCATGAACCAGGGACTGACCGTATCCATGTGGGTGATGATAAGCATGGGCCTTTCGGTGTACACCGGAGGAAACCTGATCATCGCTACGATCCTTTCTGCAATCCTATGCGGGGTAGGCTTCTCCCTGGTGTGGGGCATCCTGGGTGGATCCATGCCTCGCTCAGGTGGAGAATATATTTATAACTCCCGTATTCTCAGCCCACTAATCGGTATTGCAGAATCCTTCGGGAATGCCTTTGTATGGATCATGTGGATCTTTGTGCTCGCCCCATGGACCGTGGATCCAGGCCTGGTGATGTTATTCCAGTTCTTAAATATGCCAGCAGCGGCTGATTTTTGTACCACTCCCTGGGCGTTGTTTATTTTTTCCACCCTTGTCAGCCTGATCGCGATGCTGTTCCTTGTCTTTGGTATGAAAGTTTTCGCGACCGCGCAAAAGATCGTAATGGGGTTGGGCACCCTGGGTGGATTGGTCATCCTGCTGCTTTTCACCTTCTCATCCCACGCTGGCTTTGTGCAAGCTTGGAATAATATTGCTACCCAGTACGGTTCCCTGGATTACAACAGTTTCCTGGCTGCGGCAAAATCAGCCATGGAAGCTGTGGGGACAAAACTACCCCTCACCTGGAATTGGAAAGATACCTTTGGTGTGATGGTAGCAGGTTCCTGGTTGTTCGCTTACTCGTACTGTATCACCTTTATCGCCGGTGAAGTTAAGCGTCCGGATAAAGCCATCATCCTGGGTAACCTGTTCGCGGTCCTGGTACCGGCTTTCTTCATGCTATGGTTGGCAATTGAACTCTACCGGACAGTCGGATTCCAGTTCCTCTCTGCGACTGCCTGGGTGGATTACAACGGATTGGCGGGTTACACCGTACCCTGGTCCACACACTACGTTGGGTTGGCAGCAATGCTTACCAAGAGCCCAATCCTGTTGGTGATGATGGCAGGTTCATTCATCCTGTTCAACATCTGGTATGTAGCGCTCTCCTACCTAGCCTTCCCACGCATTCTATTTGCCTGGGGTATGGACCGCATGGGTCCGAAATGGATGACCGATATTGACTATCGCTGGGCCACACCGGTCAAGAATCACATTGTGTGCTTTGTTTTGGGTGAGATCGGGATCGCCATATATTCCTTCTGGCAAAACCCAATGTCGGGACTTTCCATTACGGCGATGGAAGTTGTTTCGGTTTTTGGTGTGACCGCCATCGCGGCGTTGATCTTCCCTTACGTCAAGAAAGTCGCCCATATCTGGGAATCATCTCCGTATAAAACATGGAAGATCCTGGGCATCCCGGTGATCACCATCGGCGCGGTTTTCAACCTTGTCTATCTAGCCATCCTGTTTGTGTTCTACGTATTCATGCCAGGCTTCGAAACCTACACAGGTTGGACTGTTCTCTTCTATGCCATCGTATGGGGTTTTGGCATTGTCTGGTACTTCTACTGGAAGGCAAAGAATAAGAGAGAAGGTCTTGACAGCAACATGACCTACGGTCAACTGCCGCCCGATTAATTCGAATCAATGCTTTTGAGGGGCGAGACTACCCAGTCTTGTCCCTCCTTTTGCCATTATCCATCCCTTATATAAAAAGGAGTTTTTGATGGGCAAGCAAATCAAGATTTTCTTCGTTACCGACATTCATGGGTCGAATACCTGTTACCGGAAATATTTGAATGCCCTGAAAGTTTACAATGTGGATGTGGGCATCTTGCTGGGCGACCTGACCGGGAAAGTGCTGGTGCCTCTCATCGAAAAAGCTGGCGGCTGGGAGACCACTTTGATGGGTCAGTATACGGAAGTTACCACCCGGGAGGAACTCGATAAACTCAAGAAGACCGTTGAATTAATGGGATATTACTGGGTGCACCAAACAAAGGATGAATACCAGGCTTTTAAAGCTGAGCCTAAAAAGATCGATGCGTTATTCAAGGAATTGGTTCTCCAGCGAATGAAGGAGTGGATTGCCCTGGCTGATGAACGCTTGAAGGACACATCCTATAAAGTCTATATGGCGCCAGGGAATGATGATTATTTCGAAATAGATGAGATCATCGAGGATTCGTCCGCCATCGTAAACTGCAATAACAAGAATGTCCTAGTTGGCGAACATGAGATGGTCACTTTCTGCTATGCCAACCCAACCCCCTGGAATACCCCGCGAGAGAAACCGGATGAGGAACTAGAACCGATGCTGGAGGAACTGGTGGGTACGGTGAAAGACAAGAGCAATGCCATTTTCAACTTCCATGCACCCCCGTACGGGTTCGGTCTGGACCTGGCGCCTGAGTTGGATGAAAATCTGACCCAGGCCGCCGACCGAAAGATCCACGTAGGCAGCCGCGCCGTAGCCAAGATGATCGAGAAGTACCAACCCTTGTTGGGTTTGCACGGCCATATCCATGAGTCACGCGGCGTTCAAAAGATCCGTAAGACGACCATCATCAACCCCGGCAGCGAGTACTCCGAGGGAATCTTGAAGGGTGTAGTTCTTGTCCTGGAAAAGGGCAAGGTCAAAGATTATATCTTTACCAATGGCTAGGAGTGAAATCATGCCACTACAATTCAGACTGCCTAAAGATATCCCACTGGACGAATATCCCAAACCGGAAGCATACCTTGAAGAAGGCCGTCGTCTGACCGAAGATGCCCAGAAGCAAGGCATCGTCTTACGCGTGATGGGTCCGATTGCCCTGCACTATTACTTTCCTGATTATGTTGATCTATACCGCAGTATGGAGCGGTTGGGTGATCGTGTTTTCACTGACATTGACTTTGCGGCTTATAGTAAACATCGCGGTAAACTAGTGCCTTTCTTTGAAAGCCATGGCTACGAGCTGGAGAAGCGCGCAGCCATGATCAGTGGCGGGACACGTCTCATCTTCTTCAGCAGCAACATCCCAATGATCGATGTGTTTTTCGACAAGCTGGATTACAACCACCCGATTGATTATCGCAACCGGTTGGAACTCCACCCGTACTGCGTTTCGCTGGCAGACTTGATGCTGCAAAAGCTCCAGATCGTTCAGATAAATGATAAAGATCTCAAGGATGCTATGCTCCTGCTCCTGGCTGCGCCCATCAGTGATACCGATACAGATGCCATCAACGCAAAGTACATTGCCAAATTGTTCTCCGATGACTGGGGCTTCTACTACACTGCCACAACCAATTTGAAGAAAATCCGGGATGCCATGACTGGAGTGAAAGTACTTACGCAAGACCATCGCGCCATCATCAACGAAAAGGTGGATTATTTCCTTAAATTCATCGAAGAAACACCCAAGTCTGGTAAATGGAAAAGCAGAGCCAAGACAGGAACAAGCAAACCCTGGTACAAGGAAGTAGCCGATTGGGCTTGAGCTCTCGCATGGATTAATCCTTGATCCTGGCGAATAAAAAATGGACTCGTGGGCAGACTCAAATATCTGAATGGAGAGAATAATATGCCACAATCTCTAAAGGATGCTGCGGTTTACAGTCAGCGATGGCTGGAAATAATCCAGAAGACGGAAGTGACCGAAGCCGAGGGCAAGAAAATTATCGAAGAATCGAAACAAAATTTTGCTGAACATTTTAATAAGAACTGGCTGGAATATCGTAAATCTGTAACAGAGGCAGGAGATTGGGCATCTGTTGAATGGAGTGGTTCCGGCGCAGTTTTTCGGGATGTGCTTGGTCGTGAGTACCTGGATTGCCTAGGCGGTTACGGCATGATGGATCACGGCTGGAGCCACCCGGATGTGGTGGCAGCAGTTAAAGCCCAATTGGGACGGTCACCGATGCCAAGCCAGGAATTAATCGACCCATTGCGCGGTGTATTAGCGCGACTAATGGCGGAAATAACACCTGGTGATATCAAATATAGTTTCTTTGCAGCCAGTGGTACTGAAGCCGTTGAAGGCGCCATTAAATTAGCAAAGATGTATACGCAAAAACCGGCATTCATTGTTGCGGTAAAAGCTTTCCATGGCAAGACGATGGGCTCACTCTCGATGATCGGAAAAGCAGATTATCGTCAGCCAGCGGGGATCTTGTATGGCGGGCCAGTTTATCACGTCCCATTTGGAGATGCTGCAGCAGTTGAGAAACAACTCGATATTTGCGACAAAATTGGGGTTGGCGTTGCAGCTGTGTTGATGGAACCCATCCAGGGTGAGGCCGGCGCACTAGTCCCGCCGGACGACTTTTGGCCGCGCATCCGCGCAGCCACGAAACAATATGGGACTTTGCTCATCGCCGACGAAGTGCAGACAGGACTTGGACGTACTGGAAAACTCTGGGGCGTGGAGCATTGGAATGTTGTCCCAGATATCATGGCGGTCGCCAAATCTTTGGGAGGGGGTGTCATGCCTGTGAGTGCGTTCTGTTCCACAGAGGAAATCTGGCAGTGCATGATGTACCCAAATCCGTTCATTCACACCACCACCACAGGGGGAGGCGCTCTGGCATGTTCAGCAGCAATTGCATCAATAAATGTTATCTTGCGAGATGATTATCCAAAGCAGGCTGCAGAGAAGGGTGCATACTTTATCTTGAAACTACAGGAGCTTGTGAAAAAGTATCCACAAATCTATAGGGAAATCACAGGCAGGGGTTTGCTGATTGGCCAGCACTTCCTTACGCCTGAGATCGGGTATAAGGTTGCAGCCGGGCTATTCAAACGGGGAGTCCTGGTTGCTGGTACATTGACCAGTGCGCACACCATCCGAATCGAGCCCCCGATCGTCATCACTTATGAGCAAATTGACACGGTATTGGATCGGTTGGAAGACACGCTCAAGGAAGTAGCGAAAACAATTTAGGTCGAGTGGTAGACCGGACTCAAGAGAATCATCATGAAACAGCCATGGATTGTAACTAAAATGCAATAAACTGTTGACTTTAATAACGAAAAGTTGTAGTATGACATTATGGTGAATGCAAGCGATATAACCCGGGCAGATGGTTTGGATGCGATCGACCATAAAATCATTGCAGCTTTGCAACAAGATGGCCGGATGGCATTTGCTCAGATCGCCGAACAGTTGAACGTCTCGCCGGGGATGATTCGGGTTCGCTATAACCACTTGGTGGAAATGGGGGTGCTACGAATCGTTGCAATCACCGATCCGCTGCGGATGGGCTACAACACGATGGCTTTGATCGGCATCAAGACCGAAGGCGAGAAGTTGTTGGATGTGGCAGATAGGATAGCCCAACTTGATGAGGTTATTTATTTGATCCTTGTCAGTGGCTCATACGATATTATTGCGGAAGTAATGTGCCGTGACCAGCACCATCTTCTGCAATTCTTAACCGATCGCTTGTATCAGATCGATGGTGTCCGTGAATCTGAGTCCTTCATACACTTGAAAATTGTAAAGGAAGTCTATTTTTAAATAACCGGCCAAGCCGGATCAGAACCCAGTAAAAAAAGGAGAAATGGATATGAAAATTCTACTCGTCGGTACCGGTGGGGTAGGTGAAGCGATCGCAATGATCGCCAAAGATCGCCCATGGGTGGAACAGATCGTGCTTACAGATTACAACCGAGAACGCATCAAGGAAGTACAGACCAAACTGGGGGACAAGCGACGTTTTCCCATCGAGTGGATCGATGCTGGCAAGCAGGAAATGATCGAGAAGCTTGCCAGACAATACAAGGTTGATCTCATTATGAATGCCTGCGACCCATCCTTCAATGAGCCGATCTTTGATGCGGCCTTCAATGTAGGGGCCACCTACATGGACATGGCTATGACTCTTTCGACCCCGCACCCGAATGACCCATTTCATACCTGCGGTGTCAAACTGGGTGATTACCAGTTCGAACGCGCCAAAAAGTGGGAAGAGAAGGGCATCTTATGCCTGGTCGGTTTGGGAGTGGAACCTGGCATGGCAGATGTTTTTGCGAAATACGCAGCGAAGAACCTCTTCGACGAGATCGAGGAGATCGGGGTCCGCGATGGTTCCAATCTCGAAGTGCGCGGTTATCAATTTGCTCCCAACTTTTCAATCTGGACGACAATCGAGGAATGCCTCAATCCCCCAGTCATCTGGGAAAAAGGAAAAGATTGGTACACTACAGAGCCGTTCTCGCAGCCAGAGATGTTCGAATTCCCAGATGGCATTGGTAAACAGGAAGTTATCAACGTGGAACATGAAGAAGTCCTCCTAGTCCCACGCTGGATCAACTGCAAACGCGTTACTTTTAAATATTCGCTTGGCGACCAATTCATTGGGGTGCTGAAGACCTTGCACATGATCGGGCTGGATAATAAGGAAAAGGTCAAAGTTAAGGATGTTATGGTAGCCCCACGCGATGTAGTAGCTGCCTGCTTACCTGACCCAGCCCACCTGGGCGACAGGATGTCGGGCAAGACCTGCGCCGGTACCTGGATAAAAGGGAAGAAGGATGGCAAGGACAGGCAGGTGTACATGTACCAGGTGGCGGACAATGACGACTGCATGAAAAAGTGGAGTTGCCAAGCAGTCGTGGCCCAAACCGCATTCAGCGCCGTAATTGGCTGGGACCTTTTGGAACACGGTGTTTGGAAAGGCACGGGCGTGCTTGGACCGGAGGCCTTCGACCCGGATCCGTTTGTGGCAAAAATGGCCGACTACGGCTTCCCCTATGTGATTAAGGAAATGTAATTCCATCATCCCTTCCCGCCTCGCTTGAGCGGGAAGGGATTCCAATTCTCAGGAGAAAATACGATGGCAGAGAAAATTGCACTCACCCAAGTGGAAAAGAGCAAGTTAAAACGCGAGTTAACCCTATTGCCACTATTTGGACTGATATATTTCACCGTGTGCGGCGGTTCATTTGGCGCAGAGCCGATGATCAGCCTTTCTGGACCGGGTTTCGCAATTGTATTGTTGTTGGTGACCCCGCTTGTATTTAGCATCCCGAATATGCTCATGGTGCGCGAGATGCAGTCCATGATGCCAGTGGAGGGAGGCTACTATCACTGGTTGAAAAAAGCCTTTGGTCCCTTCGTCGGTTTCATGGGCGGATGGATGAACTGGGTGGTTTCCTGGGTGGATGTAACCATCTACCCGGTACTGACCGCCACTTATCTGGCCTTCTTTATTCCAGCATTAAATGTCGGCGCAACCATCGGCGGAGTATTTGTCTCGGGAACAGTGCTTTCATTTATCGTTGCCCTCTTAGTCATATGGCTAATCAGCTATCTTAATGTCCGGGGTGCACGTCTTAGCGGATTGACGACCGATTGGCTGGGAGCCGTGATGATGATCCCGTTGATCATCATGTCGATTATCGGCATTGCAGCCTGGATCAAGAGCGGCGTTACCATTCACCTGCCTTTCTTGCCGAATGGAGAGGCTGTTTCTTTCAAAACCTTGATCCCAGCTCTGGGCACCGGTATATATGTAGCAATGTGGAATTACATGGGCTGGGAATTGCCGACTGCGGCAGGCGATGAAGTGGTCAATCCCAAGAAAACTTATCCCCTTGCCATGGTACTGGTCCTGGTTGCGACAGTCGCCACATACACCATCCCGACAGTAGCAGGTTTGTATGGCGGTGCTGGAGAGAATGATAAGTATACAATATGGGGATTGGACGCATCCGATCCGAGTATAGGCATCATTGGTGACCTGACTGCACCTGACGCGACAGATGCGCAAGTGGCAGAGGTTGGCGCCAAACTGACAGGATGGGGTGTTGAGCCGACTGCGTCGACGGGGTGGTGGTTCCCCGATATCGCCCGCATAGTGGCAGATAAATTGATGGGTCAGGTCGACAGCCCACTTGGCAAGGTCATGGGCGGATTAGTTTCATTTGCTGCCATACTTTCAATGATAGGACTCTTTATCGGCAATGGTTTGGGCGGGACGCGGATTCCATTCGCCTTGGCAGAAGATGGCATGATGCCAAAGTTCATGGTTAAAGTTCATTCGAAATATGGCACACCTTGGGTATCCATCTTGATCGTGGCAGTGATTTACTCGATTTTCTCCCTCTCTGCATTCCAAGCCCTGGTGGTCATCGATGTGTTCCTTAATATGCTCGTGTTATTAGCTTGCTTCTTTGCAGTGTGGGTACTGCGCTTCACCGATCCAGACCGACCGCGCCAGAGAGTACCCGGCGGCTGGTTTGGCCTGGTGCTCATCACTGTGCTCATGACGAGTATCGTAACTCTGGCGGTTGTATTCAATTATCTGGACGCTGGAATGGACTCGATATCCTGGGCGCTTTACGCCATGATCATTGGCGCGGTGCTTTACTTCCCAATCCGCAAATGGGTCAAGCCAGGAATTCCGGATGTTAACCCATATGGTGACGACAAGAACACGTAGCCTTAACTTAAATCACCCCTCCCCCGGTTCTGGGGGAGGGGAAATGTAATTCTGGAGGTTCCCATGCCTTATGGTTATCATGGAAAGATCCTGCACGTCGACCTCACATCCGGCAAGATGAAGGTGGAAACCCCTCCCGAATCGTTCTACCGAAAGTACATGGGCGGTTCGGCTATGGCAATGTACTACATCCTGCGGGATGTACCCAAAGGGGCGGACCCACTCGGCCCGGAAAACCTGCTGGCCGTTTTTGACAGCGTGGTTACTGGTGCGAGTATCTCCGGGCAGAGCCGAATCAACGTCAATGCCAAGTCCCCGATGAGCGGCGGGATCGGAGACTCTCAGGCAGGTGGTTTCTTCCCAGCTGAGTTCAAGTTCGCCGGTTACGACGGCGTCGTGTTCCGGGGTAAATCCCCGAAATGGGTATACCTGACCATTCTCGACGGCAAACCCGAACTGCACGACGCATCCCACCTGCTTGGAAAAATCACCGGTGACGTGGATGCGCTGCTCAAACAGGAAGTCGGCGATCCGAAAGCCCAAGTGATGCAAATTGGGCCGGCGGCGGAGAAGGGCGTGCGTTTCTCAGCTATCGTCAACATGGCCTGCCGCATGAACGGCCGTACCGGCATGGGGCTTGTCATGGCCAGCAAGAACCTGAAAGCCATTGTTGTGCGCGGCAGGGCCAAACCCGCCGTTGCCGACCAGAAGGCCATGGTTGCCCTTAACAAGACCGGCCCTGATGCCATCAAGACCAATCCCGACATGGATGGTCTGGCCAAGTTTGGTACCGCCGTTGTGGTCATGTTCAACAATATGATCGGCACCCTGCCTACGCGTAATTTTAACGAAGGCCAGTTCGAACTAGCCGAACCGATCAGCGGTGAAAAGATGGCCGAAACAATCCTAAAAGCCCGCGAAACCTGTTATGCCTGCGTAGTGCGCTGCAAACGCGTGATCGAAATCGAGGATGGTATATATAAATTTGACCCAATTTATGGCGGACCGGAATATGAAACCATCGGCTTATTTGGGGCTTCCTGCGGTATCGGCGACCTGGCCGTTGTCGCCCAGGCTCACCAAATCTGCGATATGCATGGTATCGATTCAATTACTTGCGGCGCGACCATGGCTTTTGCGATGGAATGCTACGAAAAAGGCATCATCAACAAGGAAGATACCGGAGGCATTGACCTGTGCTTTGGGAATGGAGACGCGATGCTCGAAGCCTTGTTGCAAATTGCCACAAAATCAGGTAAGCTCGGAACGGTCCTGGCTGAAGGATCAGCGCGAGCCGCAAAGATCTGGGGCAAAGGCTCGGATGAGTGCTTAACCACGATAAAGAACCAGGAAGCCCCGGCTCACATGCCACAGGCCAAACGTTCACTCGGATTGATCTACGCCGTCAATCCTTTCGGGGCTGACCACCAATCCAGCGAACACGATCCCTACTATGAAGAAGGCGTTGCTGAATTCAACCTTAACCGTTTGAAGGAAATTGGCCTTGGCATGCCTCAACCTCCGCATAGTCTAGGCCCGGAGAAAGTCCGTTTTGCCTATCTAACTGAGGTTTTTTACAGCATGATGGATACTCTGGAACTGTGTCAGTTTGTTTATGGCCCCACCTGGTGCCTATACGGCCCGACCGACACTGCAGTGATGGTAAAAGCGGTCACTGGCTGGGATGTCACCGTGGATGAACTGATGACGGTAGGCAAACGCCGCTTGAACTTGTTGCGGACTTACAACGCACGAGAGGGTTTCGACCGTAAAGACGACCAGTTCCCCAAGAAGTTCTACCAGCCGTTGAGTGGCACCGGTCCGACGGCCGGGATGGCTGTCACGCACGAAGAAATGGAAACCGCCCTTGATGAGTACTATAAACTGGCTGGTTTTACGAACAATGGCATTCCCACCCGAGAGACTCTAAAAGCGCTCGATATCGAATGGGCTGCCGACTACCTGCCAGCATAAAGAAAAACGCCGTAAGAAATAGAAATCTCGGCAGTCTATATTTTGCAAACGATTTGAAAACTGTTTCGATAGAATTAGAGTAGTTTTCCCCCATTAATTTAGGACAGCGTGAATCTGTTCCTAGATCTCCTCATTCATTTACAAAGGTGAATGCCATGTCTCTTTATGACGAAAACTTTACTCACATGTCTCCAGTCTGGTCGCGCATTTTTCCCATAATAGCCGAGCGCGCTGAGGGCTGCTATATCTATTCTGTGGATGGGAAAAAATACCTCGACTTTACATGTGGCATAGGCGTGACGAATACCGGTCACTGCCATCCCAAGGTAGTCGAAGCCATCCGGGAGCAGGCCGGGTTATTTCTCCATGCTCAAGCCAATATTGTCATCCATAAACCAATGCTGCAACTGATCGAAGAATTACGCCAGGTTGTTCATCCGTCTATCGACGGTTTCTTTTTCAGTAATTCAGGCGCAGAGGCCCTGGAAGGAGCTGTCAAACTAGCACGAGCTGCGACGGGAAAACCCAACATCATCGTTTTTGCAGGTAGTTTCCACGGTCGCACTTCCGGAACAATGGCACTGACCACGTCAAAGACCATCTATCGTTCGGGCTTCCAGCCTCTCCCAGCGGGGGTTTTCGTTACCCCATACCCATATGCCTACAAACTGGGAATGACCGATGCCCAAGCGACAGACTATTGTCTTTCAGCACTTGAAGAGCTCCTACTTACACAGACGTCCCCAGCGGAAACCGCGGCCATTCTGATGGAGCCGGTACTTGGCGAAGGGGGCTACGTTGTCCCACCGCCAGCGTTCATGAAAGGATTACGTGAACTGGCCAACAAGCATGGCATCCTGCTTATCTTCGATGAAGTCCAATCAGGTTTTGGACGAACCGGGAAATGGTTTGCCCAAGAACACTTTAACGTTGTGCCGGACATTATGACAGTTGCCAAAGGAATCGCATCAGGCTTACCGCTTTCAGGAGTGTTCAGCCGTCTTGACTTGATGAAAAAGTGGCAGACTGGCTCCCACGGCGGGACCTTCGGCGGCAATGCTGTCGCCTGCGCAGCCGGGGTGGCAACTATACACGCCATGAAAGAAGAAAAAATGATTGATAACGCGGCCGAACGCGGAATCCAACTGACAACCGGTTTGGGTAAGCTCCAGGAAGAGTATCCTATCATTGGGGATGTGCGCGGCCTGGGATTGATGATCGGTACTGAGTTTACGGCAAATGGGAAACCGGCTGACAAGGCAATCATCAAATCAGTCGTCCATGCCTGCGAGGAACGAGGCTTGCTCCTGCTCTCGTGCGGGACTTATGACAATGTTATTCGCTGGATCCCGCCACTTGTGGTGAGCGAAACACAGATCAATGATGCTCTGGGAATTTTCAGTAAGGCGATGAAGGAAACTATCAATTAGTCAAAGGTCAAGAGGCTCGCATTGTTTGACCTTATTATCCCAACCACCGAGGATTCATGACGACTCTCGATCGCTCCCGGCTTGAATTATTACTCCGCTTGGAAGATCAAAAATTTTACGCCGACCACCCCAAATCGTATGAGCTTTTCCAACGCGCCCGCCAATCGATGCAGGGTGGCGTCCCAATGCTGTGGATGATCCGCTGGGCGGGGACATTTCCGGTCTTCGTAAAAAATGCAAAAGGAGCCCATTTCACTGATGTAGACGGGTGTTCTTATATCGACTTTTGCCTCGGTGATACCGGGGCAATGACAGGTCATTCGCCGGATGCAACCCTGGCAGCTATCAACGCCCAGGCAATAAAGGGCATCACATTGATGCTTCCCACCGAGGACGCAGTTTGGGTGGGTGAGGAACTCCAGAGACGTTTTGGATTAAAATTCTGGCAGTTCACGCTGACAGCCACCGATGCCAACCGTTTTGCCATCCGCATGGCACGCCATATCACCGGGCGGCCAAAAATCCTGGTCTTCAATTATTGTTACCATGGTTCGGTAGACGAGACTTTTATAACTTTGGATGAGGAAGGTACACCCGGTCCAAGATATGGAAACCTAGGTCCACCGATTAATCCGGTGGAGACGACCAAGGTGATCGAGTTCAACGATGTTTCGGCCCTGGAAACCAGCCTAGCTGCAAAAGATGTGGCTGCTGTGCTGGCTGAACCGGTGATGACAAATATCGGTATCATCCACCCCGACCCCGGTTATCACGATGTCTTGCGCGAAATCACACAGCGTACCGGGACCTATCTCATTATTGACGAGACGCACACGCTTTGCTCTGGACCCGGGGGGTATACCAAGAAGTATGGCCTGCAACCTGATTTCCTGACCTGCGGCAAGTCATTAGCGGGAGGAATCCCCGCAGGTGTGTATGGCTTCACACAGAAGGTAGCCGATGCGTTCTGGGCCAGGTTGGAGTTGGACCAATCCGATGTGGGTGGTATCGGCGGCACCTTGGCAGGAAACGCACTTTCGATCGCAGCCATGCGTGCTACGCTTGAAAACGTCCTAACCCCTGTCATGTACGAACGCTGTGATAAACTGGCCGACCGCTATGAAACTGGCGTCCAAGAGGTTATCAAGACCTTCGACCTGCCCTGGATCGTGAAACGGCTTGGGTTCCGGGTCGAATACTGGTTCCGAAAAACACCACCGCACAATGGTGGGGAGGCCAACGCCGCAATTGACAATGATCTTGATCGGTATATGCACCTTTGGGCGCTAAATCGTGGTATTCTGATGACACCCTTCCACAACATGGTTCTCATCGCTTCCGACACTACTGAAGCAGATGTGGACCATCATACCGAGGTCTTCCGTGAGGCGGTCAAGGTGTTGTTTGGATAAATTAATAGCTTTCGTGCGTGCAAAACCCGTACAAAAGCAGGATCGAGGATTCGATGTCTGATTTAAAACCCTTTGCCTTCCAAGTCTGGCGAGTAAGTGTTCGAACCAGGACATTAAAACTGGAACCAGTCCCCACGTCCTGGGAACGTCTTGGCGGGCGCGGCTTAATAGCCCGAATCCTCCTCGATGAAGTCCTGCCGGAGTGCGAACCGCTGGGCCCAAAGAACAAACTCATTTTCTGTCCCGGCCTCCTGACCGGACACATGCTCTCCTCGATTGACAGGCTCTCGGTAGGAGCCAAATCCCCGTTAACGGGCGGCGTCAAGGAGTCGAATTCAGGGGGAACAACCAGCCTGCAATTAGCTTCCATGGGAATTAAGGCACTTATTATCGAAGATTGGCCCATCGAACCTGTATGGTCGGTCTTGTACCTGAGTATGGACGGTGTACATTTCGATGCAGCCGATGAACTGGCAGGCCTGGGTGTTTACGACTCTGCAGAATTATTGAAAACCCGGTACGGCAAAAAGGTCGCCATTTCGATCATCGGTCCAGCGGGGGAACGGAAGATGGTCTCAGCGGGTGTTCTTAACCTGGACAAAGATGGCACTCCCTCACGTATCAATGCCCGCGGTGGCTTGGGAGCTGTTATGGGTTCAAAAGGTTTGAAAGCCATTGTATTCGACCCTGTTGGCGGACAGAAGCCGCCAATCCTGGATTTAGAAGCCTTCCGGACCACGCAGAAAATCTACAACAAATACTTGATGGACCACCCGCAAACCCACACCTACAGCGATTATGGAACCCCAGCCATGGTCCATTTGACGGACGGGTTAGGAGCCCTTCCGACGCGCAACTTTTCTTCAGGCACGTTCGAGTTTGCGGATGATATCAGCGGTGAGACGATGCGGGACTTGATCCTGGCGCGTGGTGGGGAGGGTAATACCACCCATGCCTGTATGCCCGGTTGTATCATCCGTTGTTCGAATATCTTTGCCGGGGAAGACGGAAAGACGATCGTTTCCCCAATCGAGTACGAGACAGTTGGCCTAATGGGTTCCAACCTGGGCATCCGTGAATACGACTTTATCGGCCGCCTGAACTGGCAAGCCAATGACCTGGGTGTCTGCTCTATTGAATTAGGCGCGGCACTGGGCGTCGCTGCTGAAGCAGGGTACATGGAATGGGGGGATGGAAAGCGCGCCCTCGAACTATGCGAAGAAATCCGTAAGAATACTCCGATGGGTCGCATCCTGGGCTCGGGCGCGGGCTGGACCGGGAAAATCCTTGGTGTCGAGCGCGTCCCGGTGGTGAAGAACCAAGCGATGTCGGCCTATGAGCCGCGTGCCATCAAAGGGATGGGTGTCACTTTCGCCACCACCCCCCAGGGAGCAGACCATACCTGTGGGCAGACCATCCGGGATAAAATCAACCATCTTCTACCAGACGGCCAGGTAGAACTTTCCCTCAAGAAGCAGATCGCCATGGCTGGCTACGATTGCCTGGGTGCATGCATTTTCTCAGCATTTGGCTTTGCTGTTGCACCGCCAGAGACTATCCGGGACTTTATCAATGCCCGGTATGGCTGGGGTGTGGACAATACCATTCTTTCTGAGTTGGGCAAGCATACCATCAAGATGGAAGTGGAGTTCAATCAAAAAGCCGGGTTCACGAAAGCCGATGATCGTTTACCGGAGTGGATGACACGCGAACCCGTCCCGCCACATAATGTCGTTTTCGATGTGCCGAACGAGGAAATGGATAAGATATTTGAGTGGTAGGAGTGGGTCAAATGGGAAACGTCGAAGGTCGGGAATTGAACATTCGACCTTCGACGTTTTATTATTATCAAGAGCCACCAAAGAGAGTTGAACTCTTGACCTGGCGTTTACGAAACGTCTGCTCTACCAACTGAGCTATGGTGGCATTTCTTAGCGGCGGGATTATACCAGCAAAATTATTATTCGCACAAGGAACATTGGACAAATTTGGTGACATTACCCCCCAACATCGGGGTTATGCGTTAGATGGCCGAACCCTTTGAAATGAAATGCCCATGTTATACTAACAACGTGAATATTGCCATGCTTTCCTACCATACCTGTCCGCTAGCGACCCTGGGAGGCAAGGATACCGGCGGGATGAATGTCTACGTGCGCGACCTGACGCAGGAATTGGGCCGTATGGGTATTCACGTGGATGTTTTCACACGCTCCCAGGACGAGCATGTACCGCACGTGCTGCATGACCTGGGGTTTGGCAACCGGGTTGTCCATGTGCCAGCCGGACCAGAAGTCCCTTTACCGAAACGGGAACTGGCTGGATATATTCCGAAGTTTGTGGAAGGCGTACAGAAGTTCACCGAGGAGAAGGGTATAAAGTATGACCTGCTCCATAGTCATTACTGGATGTCTGGTATAGCTGCCGGAATCTTGTCGGACCTGTGGTCGGGTGTGCCAATCTTACAAATGTTCCACACCCTGGGGGAGATGAAGAACCGCGTAGCCCGGTCTGCTGAAGAGCGGGAAGGTGAATACCGGCTTGAAGGTGAACGCCAAGTTCTGCGGCGTGCAGACCGGGTGATCGCAGCCACTCTGGCTGAGCAAGCCCAACTCGAATGGCTTTACAAGGCGAATGTAAATAAAATTACTGTTATACCGCCTGGAGTGGATACGAGTCACTTCTACCCCATCCCGGCAGACGAAGCGCGTCAATTTATCGGACTTGATCCGGATGCCCGCATGATATTGTTTGTTGGACGAATTGAGCGGTTAAAAGGATTAGATACTCTCATCCGGGCAGTGGCATGTCTGCGGCTCAAGGACCTTCCTGAGCCGATCAGTTTGGTGGTTATCGGTGGTAACCCGGATGTAGCACCCGAAGAGATGACAACAGAAATGGCGCGCATTCAGAGGATGTGCAATGAATTGACGATGGGCAAGATGGTGGCGTTTCTTGGAAGACGCGATCAGAGCACACTACCATATTATTATTCTGCTGCTGAAGTGTTGGTTATGCCATCGTACTATGAGTCGTTCGGTATGGTTGCGTTGGAAGCCATGGCTTGCGGAACGCCGGTTATAGCCTCACAGGTAGGAGGATTAGCTTACCTAGTTGAGGATGGTGTGACGGGTTACACTGTGCCTGCCGAGGATCATGACGCATTATGTGAGAGGCTGACGGGAATATTAGGCAACGAATCCCTGCGGAAGAGAATGGGTCGTAACGCTGCCGTGAATGCGATGAATTATGATTGGAAGAATATTGCAAAACAGATCGAAGGGGTTTATGAGGAAATGATTGGAAAATAAAATAAAGGTTTTCCTGGCTAAATAATAAAGTGACCGCCAACCTCAAGGTGGCGGTCACTTGCATTTTACTCTTTCATTCTTACAAAAAACAGTGTTGAGCCATCAATTTCCTGCGTGCGCATCTGGAATAAATCCTTATAACTGGCGATCATGCGTGAAAGCTGCCTATGTCCATAGGTGCGTGGGTCAAAACCGGGGTCCAATTGATACAAAGCGTTACCCATGTGGTCGAGGCGTGCCCAACCGTCTTCCTGCTGGGCAATTTCGTAAGCCTGACGAATGATTGGCATTGGGTCGTTCTCGTTGTCCGTCTCGGGGGTGGGTACGGGAGTCGCTGACAACGCAGGAACGGTGATAGGCGGTGAAGATGCAGCAGAGGCAACAGAAGAAGCAGAAACAGCAGCAGCAGATGGTTTCTTGCGCGAGCTTTGCCTTTGCGCAACTGGGCGATGGGCCTTTTGCTCTGCCACAAGGTTTGAAGTATAAACAAATACATCGCATGCATTGACGAAGGGTTTGGGCGTCTTCTTTTCACCTATACCCATCACAAACACCCCGCTTTCGCGAATGCGGGTGGCAAGACGGGTGTAATCGCTGTCGCTGGAAACGAGGCAGAAACCATCCACAACTCCGGAGTGAAGCAAATCCATGGCATCGATGATCATGGCGCTGTCTGTAGCGTTCTTACCGATGGTGTAACGGAATTGTTGGATTGGCTGGACCGCGTGGAAATTCAGCACATCTTTCCAAGAATTCATACTGGATGTTGTCCAGTCTCCATAAATGCGGCGTACGGTAACCAGCCCATATTTCCCGGCCTCCACCAATGTTTGGGGCAGAAGGTTCGCCTGGGCGTTATCGCCGTCAATCAGGATTGCGATTTTACGTCTCGATAATGAAGAGAGTTGTTCTTCTGGCATTTTATTTTCTTTCTTTCCCGCAAGTGCGGATAATCTTCGGATTTCTTATATTATACGGTGTTTTTATCTGTAAGGCGAATTAAAATTTCATTTTACCGTTCTTTGATGGCAGACATGACAATCCCGAGCACGGCGATCCCGCCTGCGGCAAGAAAACCCATATCAATACCCCGGTAAAGTGCATCAGGTGTATTCTGGGCGAGATGAGTGGTGAAGATGGCTCCAGCCAAGCCAATACCCAGGACCATGCCGACGCTGCGCGCGGCTGCCTGAACACCTGAAGCAATCCCCTGACGCTGTTTCGGTGCGGACCCCATCAAAGCGCTTGTATTGGGGGAGATGAACGTCCCGGTACCGAGACCTGCCACCGCGAGTGCCGATCCAGCAAATAGGAACGAGGTGTTTGAGTTGAGGCTTGCCAATAAAAACAAGCCGACACCCATTAATGCCATGCCCGCCATCCCGGGCCAGCGGGACCCGATCCGGTCAGAAAAAATCCCGCTAATGGGTGCGGCGATTGCCATAACAATGGGTTCAGCAGTCAGCAAAAGGCCGGCTTGGGCGGGGTTCAGCCCACGACCCTGAATAAGATAATAGGGCATCAGGAAAGTGATTGTATAAACGCAAATGTAATTCAACACCGCACTAACTGCAGCTGCCGAGAACAATGGAACGCGGAACAGGTTCAAATCCAGCACAGGGGCAGGGGAGTGCCGTTCGATAAGTATGAATACGGTCAATATAAAAAAGGCAGCTAATAGCAGTCCGATAATAGGCAGGGATGTCCAACCCCATTCGGCTCCCTGGTTTAGTCCGAGCATAAGGGCTACAAGTCCTGCCAGCAAGAGGGCAGCGCCAAAGAGGTCGAATTTCTGACCGAAATCGTTTGGCTCATCTTTCGGGATGGAAGCGAGGCTCAAAGCCAGAGCCAGTATCCCGACTGGGACATTAATGTAAAAAACAGAGCGCCACGAAAAAGCTTGAGCCAGCCATCCGCCCAACGATGGCCCAGCTGTCAACCCGAGATAAGTCATCATGGAGGCAAGACCAAGCGCCCGGCCACGCTCCTCGGCGGGGAAATTGCCGGTCAGAATGGCAGGTGCATTGGATGCCAGCATGGCACCGCCGATGGCTTGAATACCGCGACAAATGATCAGCGCTTCTACCGAGTGGGTGGCGCCGCAGAGAGCTGAGCTGCCGACAAAAATTCCAAATCCCCATATGTAAAGTGCTTTGTGACCGTACAGATCGCCCAGGCGGCCAAATGTCAACAGGAATCCGCTCACAGCAAGCAGGTAGACTGTAACAACCCATTCGACCGCTGAAACGGAGGAATGGAAGACATTTTGAATAACTGGAAGAATGGTATTGACCACACTAGCATCCAGCGCCGCCATAAACGAGCCGGTGCCGACAGCAGCCAGTACCCACCACTTGTGGTTAATCATGTTCAAAAGTGTTCTCCTGTGCAGAGATACCTGCAATGTTATCGGTGAGGTTGGGAAGTACGGTCATCGTTCTTGTGGCAGGTGGAATGTATAGCGGGGTTGGTGATCGAACAACAGGTATTGAAGAAGAAGATACGATTGGCGTGTTAATTGGCAATTGGATAATAATACCACTGCATGAAGGTAATCGAAAAATACCTGTGAAAACCAGAATGGTCTTTCTCATAACGACCTTCGATTATATTATTGTATCGGAAATCAAGAGAAACACCATTGTTTTTTTACATAAAATGTGCGAAAATAGAGTTGCCCGCCGTTGGCTGCCCCCCTCAGCCAGCGACGGGTATTTAAGATAAGTCTATGGTGGATTAACTGTTGCTGAATTTACCATTGCTTATTTAGATAGCTATCTATTGAAAGAAAAGGGAACCTATGGCGCTATTGTCAAATAATAGTTCATATCTTCAGAAAATAGAAGATGGGCCTGGAAAAAGCGAAACCAATTTCCACAAGGTAGCAGAATTAACTGACTCGGCGATATTCATTTTTCAGGGGATGCGCATTAAGTATGCAAATCCTACCACCGTATAATTGGCTAGATAATCGCGCCATGAATCATTGGAAATGAAATTTACTGATCTTTTCCAAGAAAACGCGAAAAAGGATGCGCGGAATTGGGGAAGGCAGGTGCCAGGTGGTGGATACTTTCATCGCGAGGGGAGTTCATAATCGTCACCAAAAGCGGGGAAGAACGCAGGATGGATATAACCACAACCACAATTGATTTTAATAAAAGGCTAGCAGTAATTGGTTGAAGAGGAAAAACAAACAAGGTACCGAGAAACACTGGTCGAGGTAGTCACCTCGCGGCTTCCGATATAAGCTCCTTTGCATTATACTTATTAATAAGATCGTAATCGTTATTCTAGCCGGATGGCGATTATCCAAAGATGCCAAACACAAAACCGATGAGCTGATTTATTTAATAAGGAGGACTGTGGATGTCGGTTAGCCCAGCAGTTTGATTGCCACCTAGTTGTTCACCCAGCCAACGATTGTTATTGATAAAAGATGCATCCACCTTTTTGTTGTCCGTGTTGTAATGGGAAAGCCATGGCTGAAGCCCTGTAATCAATTTAGTGAATCCATACTGAACCAGGTGCCAGATTTGTTTGCAGGGTTATCCTTTTATGGAACGGATCACGATGGGATGATCTAGCTTGTCCATAATGTAGTTGATAATTGTCCCCTCAGCCATAAAGCCCCTTTTAGGTCCTTTCTTCCCTATGAAGAAGATTAATTGGCGATCATTTTTTCATGTGGTTTGGAATTTCATGAGGCGACCATCTTTTTGGGCTTTCGCTTATTTTGTTTTACTTACTATCGTGATGACCTACCCGCTCGTGTTCCGGATGAAAGAGGTGATCGGAGGCGGGGGTGGTGACGGCACCTACTTTATCTGGTTGGTTCGCTGGTATCAAAAAGCACTATTTGAATTAAAGATCTCTCCTTTTTTCAATCCATATCTAAACTACCCACAAGGCTGGAACCTGGCATCCACCGATATTACTCCCGCGATGGTGGCGTTGGCGTTGCCTGGAGGCATGCTTTTCGGACCGACCTGGGGATACAACTTTGCCATGTTCATGAGCTTTGTTCTTTCAGGTTGGGGGATGTATTTATGGATCAAGGACCTGACAAAAGACGATCTGGCAGGTTTGGTGGCAGGGACAATTTTTGCTTTCATCCCCTTTCATATGGCTCACGTTATCATCGGACACCTAAGCCTGGCTGGAACGCAATGGTTTCCGTTCTATTTCTGGGGCTTATACGATCTTCTGAAACAGGAGAAATTCACCTGGAAACCTGTGCTGATGGCAGTCATCTCGATAGGATTGATCGGTTTGACCAGTCCATATTATGTTTACATGACAATCCTGATAACGGTTATATTTTTGTTGGGATTCATTATATTCAAAGGGTACAAGGGTTTAAGAAACATAGAGTTCTGGAAAAGCATATTGGTTTTTAGCTTGCTCTCGGCTCTAGTCGTTGGACTGGCAATGCTCCCTTATTTAAATTTTAATGAGCAAAGCGGTCTGGCATCCCGTTCAGTGGAGTATGTTTCCGAATATTCAGCCAGCCCGACAGACTATGTGATCCCTTCCATACACCAGTTCTTGTGGGGAAAATGGATTGACGATCATTTCAGCCCCGAGTATTGGCAAGAATCAACTTTATATATCGGCCTAGTGACATTTGCACTCTCTATTTTCGCCTGGGTAAAACGGCGTGAGCTTCTTCATTCTGAGATATTAAGTATCACCACCCTAGTCGCCTTCTGTGCCTTCGTACTTTCCCTGGGAATCGATCCTCATTGGTTAGGTCGCAAGATTGTTTCTTTACCTCTGGTATTACAATCCATCTTCCACCACACCCAAATGCCAGAGATCTACCTGCCTGCATATTACCTTTTCCGCTACTTGCCTTTCTTCTCCAAAATGCGTGTCATGATGAGATTTGGGCTATTCACTCTGATTCCGTTCAGTTTGATGGCGGGTCTTGGGGCACACATGTTGCTCAAGAAACATCCTCAAAATGTTAGAAGGTGGATCGCGGCAGGCCTGCTCATGCTGGTTTTCATTGATTTCTATCCTGGTCCCCTGAAAGGATTTGCCAGTGTTGTTGCCCGGCCGGTGGATTACTGGTTGGGTACTCAACCCAATACCGGAGCGGTCGTACAGTTTCCGTTCAACCAGGAATCCGATCAGAGTCAGGTCTATGATACGCTGGTGAGTCAGAAACCATTCATTGGAGGCTTCTTTAATGCAAACCAGCCAGAACAGTACAAACGGATCCAAACAGTGATGGACGATTTCCCGTCTCTGGAAAGTGCAACTTTAATTGGGCAACTTGACGTGGCTTATGTGGTTGTGGATTCATCCCAATACCCTGATTATATTAAGGTTGATAGAGATATCCAATCCTATGGTCTTATATTGTTGCATATCAGCGAATCAGAATATGTTTATGGTTGGCCATAAAATGACCCCTGCATGAAATTGAATACACATGTAATAGCTTATTTTTGACAAATCCGGGAAGAACAAAAATAAGTGAGTGATGGTACGCGTGAGGCTGGGGCGGCCGCATTGGAAAAGAAAAGACCGGCCCATTTCTGGCTAGTCTTTTACGAACAGAGGGTGCGGGGAAAACCAGAGTGTTCAGATATATGCCTCCGGCGAGATTCGAACTCGCAACCACTGGATTCGAAGTCCAACTTTTCCCTAGGGCTAAGAATGGGGAGGCTTTCGAGTACTTTTTCTTATATGGCGGTTGGGTGGAATAAAGGTCTTATGGTTTATTTTACGCGTTTCACGCCAGTAATTACAACCACCAAATGTCATAACTTTGGTATGAGGTTGCCCAAAAAAAATTATTGCTACCCCAAAAACCTCCAAAAAATGGTTTTGGTTCCGTCATAGGGCTTGACTTGTGGTATCCTTTA